>JAFDCR010000245.1 GCA_019312685.1 Deltaproteobacteria bacterium
AAAGAGCTTTTAAGAAATACTAGAACAGATCATCAAGTTTGTATTTTGAAAGCCTACACTGCTGGTTAAAATAATATTCAGAAGTATTAAATGGCTTAGGCGTTAAATCACAACAACTAATAGCAAGAAGTGTTCAACATTGCCATTGAACAATTTGACTCTGATTATATCTGAAAAAGCCAATATTGTAGCAAACCATCTTGACTTTGCCTGATTGCACCTTCCTAACACTTTGTGGTACTTGTTTATTGTTAAATATAACCTTACAATTTAATTATTGTTTATTACTCGAACTTTTCGAAAAAATAGTTGTGTGTTTTTCTTGTTATTTTTTTAAAAACGAGGCGTCCAATGGGGCCAAAAGACAAAGAACTGCAAGATGCACTTACTCGCCTGGAAAAATGTTGTCCGGGAAGCACTAGTGATTCAAATCAACAGACTTTAAGCTCGGCACTGCACGAGGCGCTGCTCAATCTCGACCGTGCCAGAAAACAAGAGCAATGTCTTAAAGAAGAATCGGATGCCTTATTGCAGGGCATGGATATCATAATAAGTTCGGAGAGTACCACCAAAGCTTTTAACATGGTACTGGAGGTATTGAAGAACCTCCTCGGTTTTGATGATGCCTTTGTCCTGCGGGAACAAGGTGACGGCTGTCTCTCAGTAGTGGCAAGCAGTTCTTCCCAATTTGAAAATTCTGTTTGGCAGCCTGGAGCAATGTTTAAGCATGTTCTTGCCGGAAATTCCGTGAATATAGGTGACATTAGCAACTCCACTGACTGGCAGGCTCAACCAACTGAAATACGTCAGAATGTATCATCCGCCCTGCACACACCATTTAAAACGACTACGGAAAGGGCAATGCTGTTATGCACAAGTAGCCAGGAAGGATTTTTTAACAAATCCCATATCAAACTCCTTGAGCGATTTTCTCCTTTGGCTGGCCAGGCTCTCTATAATATTGAGATCAACGACCTTCTCCGGGATGAAATTAACGAAAGAAAACAGGCAGAAGAAAGCCTTGAGGCGGCCCTGACGGAACTGCAAAAGGCTGAAAACGCCATCAGAGAGGCCTATGATGATTTAGAAATAAGGGTCGAAAAACGTACCGCCGAATTACGGGACAGCAACATTTTACTGCAACGCGAGATCAGTGAAAGGAAGCGGGAGGAAGAAGAAAAAGAAAAGATGTTCGCCCAACTCCTCCAATCACAGAAAATGGAGTCCATCGGACTTCTTGCCGGCGGCGTGGCCCACGATTTCAATAACATTTTGACCACTATTCTCGGATACAGTGAACTTTCCATCATGAAGATGTCGGAAGATGATCCCCTGAGAACACAAATGGAGGATATCCATGCGGCTGGTGTGCAGGCTTCAGCATTAACCCGTCAGCTCCTGGCCTTCAGTCGCAAACAAATAATGGAGATCAGGGTCATCAACCTGAATTATCTGATAACGAATATGACGAAAATGCTGGGCCGATTGATCGGCGAAAACATCGAACTGAAACTTGACCTCGATAAAAAACTACCAAATATCAAGGCGGATCCTGGCCAGATCGAGCAGATTCTGATGAATATGGCGGTCAACTCAAAAGATGCCATGCCGAATGGCGGTGACCTCTCTATTCGGACTATGGCCGTTTTCATCAATAAAGAAGAAACTACTGTCCATTCCGGCATAAAACCCGGTACATATGTCATGCTTGCGGTTCAGGATACGGGTGATGGCATGACTAAGGAAGTTCAAAATAACATTTTTGAACCTTTTTTTACCACGAAACTCAGGGGAAAAGGGACCGGACTTGGCTTGGCAACGGTTTATGGTATTGTCAAACAACACAATAGCTATATCTTTGTCGACAGTGAACCGGGGCAGGGAACACTCTTTTCTATCTACTTTCCGGTTACGGAAAAAGAGGTGCCGGAACGTAAACCTGCCCGGCCTAAACTTAAAACCTCTCGGCAGGCCACTGAAACCATGCTCGTGGTAGACGATGATGCATCCATACGAGACTTTATCACGAACACTCTCTCGCCGATTGGCTATACATGTTTAAAGGCCGCAAACGGTATTGAAGCATTACAACTTGTCCAGGAATCCAGGAATACTATTGATCTGCTGCTCACCGATGTTGTCATGCCCGGGATGAATGGCCCTGATTTGGCTAAATTATTTAAGAAGCAGTTTCCGGAGTCAAAAGTAATTTTTATGTCCGGGTATATGTCCAACGTCGATTTCAGCGATATTATAGTCCTTGAGGAGGCTTTTTTGCAAAAACCCTTAACCCCCACAAAGCTCTTGGACAAACTTGATGAGGTCTTGGGCGTTCAGCCGGAGAATCGGCAAGAAGGGTGATAGACTATTCAATTAAATCTTTTAAGTTAATGGAGGAATAAAAAATGTCAGAACCTAAATTGCTCACCGAAGAAAAAAAAGACGTTTTTTTTAAATTCTACGAAAACGCGAAAGATAATGATCTCATCCCGGCAAAGTACGCGCACATGATACACACAGCTGTTGCCATGGCAACAGGGTGTTACCCTTGAATGGAGGTTTACTTCGGCGTTGCCGAAGAAATGGATATAACCGAGGAAGAACTAGCAGCAGTCCGCGCTATGGTTATGGCTGTTACAGCTGGACGGATATTTTTCCAGTCAAAAACCATAGTAGAAAGAATGAAAGAAACTGGCTCTACGGAGGAAACAGAATCTGAGTGTTCTCCTGGTTGTTGTGAATAACTAACACAAGTCAACCTTTCTACTATGCATTAAATTAAAATTCGTGAATGATTCTTAAAATATCAATGTGCCCAATGGATATTGACTGAAGATAACTGCAACGAGTATTCAGTTTCCCTAACTTCCCAAATACTTCATATAACATTCAGTATTATTTAACTCTGAGGCTGAGGCAAAGTTAATCTTTCATAACAGTAATTATTCCCTGTCACTTTAGGCTTGCCATAAGCAAAAGACATCTTAATTTTTAAATAAGAAGAATAATAACTAATACTAAAAACTCTCACGATTTCTGTCCTGGGGTGCTTCTCTGAATTTCAGGAGGCAAACCAGAAGGGCAGATGGGAAAGGGGGTGGAAAATATGTTTAATAAAAATGAAGTTTGTCAAAAAATAACTGAACTTAATCCGGATTTAGGTACCTGTGGTGTTGATATTGAAACGTATTACAGTGCTTCAAAAAAATCCTGGATCATTGTCTCGAAAAAAGGCGATCATGATATAGTTCATTATCTTGACAAGCAGGATGTTAAGAAATGTCTGGATGGAGTACAGTGTTTTTCCCTGGGGATTGATGTCGCTGAACTGACGAGACTTTAGGAGAGACACCCTGCCACGGATACAATCCAGTTTACCATGCCTTGCTCCTTTAAGGGTCGTAGAAGATTTCTCATATCGCTCTATTTCTCCCTAAAGTAGAGTTCAGGTAAATAGATATTTTTATCTCTTGGTGCTGACCATTGCTTGCCGCAGAAGAAACTGTTTTGAGGCCGGCGCAGGGGTAAGGTGTGTGCCTGAGGCCCCGGTATATTCTGATTCAGGCTCATTTTGAGGGAGCGGTTTACTCAATAGCGTTGGCAGGCACGTCAGGCTGTTAATACGTTGACTCATCCAATTTGTGATCTGAGCGGCCCGCGTAATAAGTAAATTTAAACAAAAAGCAGCAGGCTGACAGCCATAACCGCCATCCCACCGACTACACCGTACATCGCAATATGATGCTCACCATATTTCTCTGCAGTTGGTAGAAGTTCATCCAGTGAGATAAAAACCATGATGCCGGCGACTACGGCAAAGAGAAGGCCGAAGACAAAATCATTGAAATAGCGAAACAGCAGAAAATAGCCGATCATCGCCCCAACAGGCTCTGACACCCCTGACAGAAATGAATAGAAAAAAGCCTTTTTTCTACTGCCGGTAGCATAATAAAGAGGCACTGATACAGCTATTCCTTCAGGTATATTATGGATGGCAATTGCAACAGCAATACTCAAACCAAGAGCCGGATCCTGCAAGCCCCCCACAAAGGTGGCCAATCCCTCGGGAAAATTATGGATGGCAATTGCCAGGGCAGAAAACATTCCCATTCTATGCAGGTTTTTCCTTCTTTTTAATTCTGCCTCATCAGAGATCTCCATATCGCTTGGATCACGGATTTCATGGGGATTCTCAAATGACGGCACGAGTTTGTCAATGAGAGCAATAAGCAAAATACCAGCAAAAAAAGCCAGGGTGGTATACAGGTAACCCATTGAAGCGCCTTCGGCTGACTCTAAAGCAACTCTTCCTTTTACAAAAATTTCAATCATTGAAACATAAATCATCACCCCTGCTGAAAAGCCCAGGGCGCCGGTTAGAAAACGGGTGTCTGTCTTCTTGGCAAAAAAGGCCAGGGCACTCCCAATACCGGTTGACAGTCCTGCAAATAGAGTAAGAGAAAACGCGAATAAGACTTCACTTGGGCTATAAAGCATTGATCATCTCGTTTGTTAGAGTAATTTCCCTTTTGGGCAATACCAATTGCCTTATTTAAAAGAGGATGAAAAACAAATCAATGATTTAAAGGTGTTTTGCCGCAAAAGTAATTTTACCTGTAAACCTTAGTTAGGTTTCCAGCGGCAATGTTAATAATAGGAATTTGAAAAAATAATAAGGGAAATAATGCTGCCTGCTTAATTCAGGGCGGCTTCCATTTTGGCAATAATAGTATCTACCGGAAAGGGTTTTTGCAGGAAAGATACCTTATGGCCGGCAATACTGTAGAGAGTTGTAGGCAGGCTGAAAGCGGACATGAAAAGAACTTTGATCATAGGATATAAAGCAAGCAACTGTTTGGCAAGGGTTATGCCGTTTATTCCCGGCATTTTTATATCTGTGAGCAGCAGGTCGATGGGGGGATGATTTGCAGCAATCTCAAGCGCTTCCTCGCCGCTTGAAGCCAGGATCGTCTGATATTCATATTCTGCCAAAAGCTCTTTGAGAAAATCCAGAATAGCCGGATCATCATCCACTACAAGTACTGTTATCGGGTGCTTCCTGTCAATCATCGCTTGCCGCTCCAGTTTAATCAGTAAAGAAACAAACCTTGATAATTCACGCCAATACATCTGTTGATCTCAAATCCTGGCTGAGGCTCGGGATTTTCAATCCACAGCTATTTATTATGCAAAAAACGAACCGGATCAGGAGCGGTTTTGGAATTTTTTTGTCTTATTGAGTACTGGCGCGGTTTTGGAGCGATTGAAAAGCGAGACGGACACATACGGTAACAAAATCAGGACCAGTTCTTGACAAAATTTGTCACAGAAATGCCAGGCCTCACTGCTGCCGCTTTGCGAAAAAGTAAAGGTTAACTGATCCCAGATGTGATTTTGCAAAAAAGACTGCCTGCAGGAACAACCGTGGTATCAAGCCATTTCCAGCACTGCCTTGACCAGGTTTTCAGCCCCGTCACCTATCTGGTCCACCCTGGCATCAAGCATATAACAGGGTGTGGTCACAACCTTTTTCTCCCGGTCCACAACTATTTCCCCATGGGTGGTCTTGGAATGGCTGGCGCCCATCTGGGCAATTGCCGCTTCAGTTCCCGGGTCCCGGCCTATGGTAACGGTAACGTCTCCCAGTATTTTAGCAATAATTGCCGGAGCAATGCAGAGCGCCCCGATCGGTTTACCCAGGGTTGCGGTGTCCCGGATTGCCCGCTCCACCTCTTCATTAACAACGCAGTTCGGTCCGTCAAAGGCAAAGGTGGAAAGATTCTTGGCAACCCCGAGGCCGCCGGGAATAACAAGGGCATCAAAATCGTCAGCCCTGTACTCTGCCAGATCCTTGATATTTCCCCTGGCGATCCGGGCCGCCTCGACCAGGACATTGCGCTCTTCCTCCATTTCCTGGTTGGTAATAAAATTGAGGACATGATGCTGGGGAATGTCAGGGGCAAAACACTGGTAGTCTGCGCCATGTTTGTGAATGGCCCAAAGTGTCATTACCGATTCATGTATTTCCGCACCATCTTTGTTGCCGCATCCTGAGAGGATTACGGCAAATTGCACCTTGTCCGCCATTTTCTGCCTCCTGACTTTATAAACTCATCATTTTAAGGGTCTATCAGGTGATATATCTCCGGAAAATGTCTGTACTGCTCTCTGCAGTCAAGTCCGTATCCGACCAGGAAGCCGGACTTGACCTCAAACCCCACATAATCAATTGGAATATCAATTTCCCGCCTCTCTTTCTTGTCAATCAAGGCACAGACCCGCACAGATTTTGCCCCCCGTTCTTCAAGAGATTGCCTCAGGTATTTGAGAGTGCGGCCAGTGTCAATAATATCCTCAACGATAAGAACATCCTTGTCTTTGATGTCCGACTCGACATCCTTGGTAAGCCTCAGAGAACCGGATGAAGTTCCCATGCCGTAGCTTGCCACCCGCATGAAATCTATTTCAATATCGGACTGAATCTCTCTGACCAGGTCGGCCATGAAGATAAAGGAACCGTTCAGGATACCGACGACCAGAAGCGGGCTTTTGGCATAATCCTTTGAAATGGCAGCGCCAAGCTCCTTAACCCGTCCGGCAATATCCGCCTGTGATATAATCAGTTCTTTTTCCAGCATAATTTTTTACAGGTGAAGTAAAACAATTGTCTGGCAATGTAGTTGTCTTTTTCTTTCATCTCAAGATAATTTTTTTATGTGGCTCTTATTGATTTTCAGGTTTTTGAGTATTCTTGAAGATTGCTGCTGAATAAAAACTGGTTCGGGGTCTCCCCCTGGTCGCTTACCTTCCGCCTCCGCGGGGATGACAAACCACACAACACAGTCCAGATTATTAAAACCTGAAAATAGATTATAACCACGTTTTTTTAATTCTGGACCTGCAAGGCTGATCAGTCCTGTTTTCCTACATCGGAAATAAATATACCGGCATATTCGTCATTTGTTTTTTTTGTCTTGTTGCCCATGATAGTTGTTTGATATCGTAATATATATGAAAAATTTACCCAGTAACACACTATTTGTCACCGGAACCGGCACATCGGTGGGCAAGACCTATTTCTGCGCCAGGCTTCTCGAATATTTAACCTCAAAGGGAATACCGGCCGGCTATCAGAAATGGATTGCCACCGGGGCTGATAAAGGACTGCCCGAAGACCTTGATCTCTGTTTAAGAGCAGCAGGCATAGAACCCGACCCTGTGCTTATGAAGCAGCTGGTCCCGTTCAGCTTCCGGTTTCCCGCTTCACCGCACCTGGCTGCTGAAATGGAAAACCGGCAGGTTGAACCGGATGTCATTGTGGAAAATTATCTCAGCCTGGCAGCGAATTACGAGTATCTTATCGTTGAAGGAGTGGGCGGCTTAATGGTTCCACTGCGCCGCGACATCCTGTTGGCCGACCTGCTTTCCAGGCTGCGCCCCAGAACCCTGATAGTGGCCGGAAGCGGTCTTGGAACCCTGAACCATACCCTGCTCACCCTTGAAGCCCTGCGCAAAAGGGATATCCCGATCATTGGGGTTGTTTTCTCAGATCCTGAAAGCCGGGAGGACGAAAGACTGGTGCAGGATAACATTCTGACCATAGGCGAAATCGGCCTGGTTCGAATATTCGGACGGCTTCGGCGC
>JAFDCR010000246.1 GCA_019312685.1 Deltaproteobacteria bacterium
TCCAGTTCGGACGAATCATGATGCGTCGCCAGAGCAGGATGGGGCGCGATTAAAAACAGAAACAGTGCCAGGACACCTGCAGCAAGAAAAATCGATTTTTTCATTTTTCATGAAGGAATTGGAGACACATACCTTTTGTGTTTCTTTACTTTTTTCTTTTTAGTAATAATTCCCTGACATTAAGATGTAAAAGACCGATAATGTCAAGAATGTTTTCTCTTTATTTCTTTCTTGTTGAACTTTCAAGTGTCAGCCTTTAAAGTGAAAAAACCTTGATACTTTAATAACTTAATACTCTCAGATGGCAAGAATTCTTACACATAGGAAAATATTCCTGACCCTTTTTGTCCTCTTCACTTTTCAGCACACCGGTGCCCTGGCCGGCGACATCCTTGTGGTGCAGAGTGCAAGGTTTCCTGTCTACAACGATGCTCTGCAGGGACTTGAAACCGTTATCCTGCGAGACGTCCCGGCCAGAGGACTAAAAGCCATCCTGCCGCATACCATATCCAACCGTATTCTCTCCGAAGCAAACAATCCGCAGGATCTGAAGCAGGAAATTATCAGACAGCGTCCGGATCTCATTGTGGTTATCGGCAGCAGCAGCCTGTCGCTGGTCAAGGACATCAGAGAGATACCGATCATTTATCTCCTGGTCCCCAAGCCGGAATCAATAATTGGTTCCCGGGCCAAGGTTACAGGCATTAAGATGCATATTACTGCCGGGCAGCAGCTTAACTCCCTCATCCTAATGGTTCCTGAAACCAGGCGTATCGGACTGATTTACGATCCTGAGAATACCGGCACCCTGGTAAAATATGCCGAGGAATTTGCCAAACGCCGCAATATTAGTATTGTTTCCCGGCCGGTAAATACGTCCAGGGAAGTTCCGGCTCAGCTTGCAGGGCTGAAGGGTAAAATCGACTGGTACTGGATGGTGCCGGACCAGACGGTGATCACGCCCGATACCCTGGATCATATTTTCTTATTTTCCCTGGAAAATAGAATCCCTATTCTCACTTTTGCTGAAAAATACTTGAAGCTGGGAGCAGTGCTTTCCGTTTCATTTGATGCAGAGGATATGGGAAAACAGGCCGGCGAACAGGCGCTTCAGATACTAAACGGTACGAAGGTGTCCGACCTGCCACCGGTTCAGGCCCGCAAGGTTAATATCAGGGTGAATCAGATGGCGGCAGAGACACTGGGAGTAAAAATCAGGGAATAATATGCCATATACAGGCATAAAAAAGAGGACGGAACTTCCGAGGAAAAGAAACAGAAGGATCCAAATTGCAATTTCTCAAACAGATAAATAAAAGCTACAACGTAAAGATCTTCACGTATCTTTTTGGGGCAATGTTTCTTATCACTGCCACCCTCAGTGTCTTTTATCTGCAATTTCAGAAAAAAATAATTACAGAGGGAAAAATAGAAGACGGCAGGATTTTAACCACTGTACTGGCCTCTAATATCCGGCTCGGTTTATTTGCGGAAGACAAAAAGAAAATTTCCGAATCACTCAGGACCGCCTTCGGCGTAAAAGACGTTATCGGCGTCTGTGCATATAATAAGGCTGGGCAGCTTCTGTACCGGGAAACCAGGCAGGATTGGGATCATACTGATATCTGTATTAAAAAAAGTATTGCGACTGAAATATTTAATGAAGGCACAATATCATTTGGAGTCCGTTTTTTTGAAGATAAAAATAACATTGAATTCTGGGCCCCGGTAGAGTCCAAACCTTCACAATTCACCGAAGAATCCCTGTATTTTGATTCAGATGAGAATCCCACAGTCTCTAAAAATTCGTTCCCTGTCGGTTTTGTGGGAGTGATCTACAGTAAAATCCAATTGCAGGAAGCTATCCACCAGGTGCTGAAAAAAGGGATTCTGCTCCTGATTTTTTTCCTGGGTCTCGTCTTTACAGCTACCTATTTCATAATCCGGGAAGTCACCAAGCCGCTTAAACAGCTGATCGGCAGCATAAAGGATTATGGCATCGATGTGGAAGCCAAGGATGAAGTGGGTTTGCTGGCAGATACATTCAGCCGCATGCTAACAACCCTTGAAAAATCGATCAACACGGTGAATACCTTGAAAATCGACCTGGAAAATAAGGTTGAGGATCTGGAGTTGGAAATAAAATCACGCAAAACAGCGGAAGCGGCGCTTCGGGAAAGCGAGAATAAATTCCGCAGCATTTCTGAAGGTATTGCCGACGGTATAGCCCTGGTCCAGGAAGGGAAATTTGCCTGGCTCAACCATTCATTCTGTGAAATCTTCGGATACAATCACTATAAAGAACTGCTCGGCCGCAAAACCGAGGATCTGCTCCGACCCGATCAACAGGAACCAAGCAGCACGAGATGGCAAGGCAGGACATATCTGGAGCCGGGTCCGCCATACCAGATTGAAGTCTCCCGCAAAGACGGCAACCGGATAATTCTGGATGTAAAAGCCACTCAATCAGCTTTTGCCGGTAAACCCGCAACCGAACTTATCATCAGAAATGTGACCGAAAAAATGGAGCTTGAAAAGGAAAGAAAGGAAATGGAAATCAAGGCCCTTTCCCTCTCAAAACTGGCAACCATCGGTGAAATTGCCACAGGAATTGCCCATGAAATAAACCAGCCGCTTACCTTTATCAAGATTGCCTATCAAGCCACTTTGAGAGATCTGGAAAACGACCGATTCGAAGATGAGAAAACCCGGCATAACTTCCGGGACGCCTTGCGGCAGGTCGAAAGAATAGCCTTGATAACAGACCATCTTCGCAACTTCGGCCGGAAGAATATTTCCACGCTCACTCAAGTAAGTCTACCCAAAGTTTTTGATAATGCCTTGATCCTCATGGCTGAAAGAATAAGGCTTTCCAACCTGGAGCTTATCAAGGAGATCGAAGATGGGCTGCCGGAAATTTACGGCAATAAAATGCAGCTGGAGCAGGTTTTTATTAATCTAATGCAAAACAGCATCGATGCCATGGAAGGAGACCGGGACGGCAAGTTAAAGGTAAGCATGAGACAAAACGGCAACTTCCTGAAAACAACCTTCAGCGATAGCGGTCCTGGGATAGAACCTTCAGTAGCAGAAAATATATTTGAACCTTTCTTTACCACCAAGGAGGAAGAAAAAGGGGTAGGACTGGGATTGGCCATAAGTAACAATATCATTCAAGAGCACCACGGTACCATCGAGTACTGCCGTATAAAGGATTGGGGCGCGACCTTTTTAATTTCTCTGCCGGTATCTGTTAATCATTAATACTGTGATTTATTAAAATAAAAAGGAGTGGAAACCATATGTCGTTGGAAAAAAACACATCAAACCAGATACAAACAGCTGCGGTCCCGAAAATACTTGTCGTGGACGATGAGCAATCTGTCCAGATGGGAATTGAAATGGCTCTCGAAAATGAAAGCTACGAGCTATTCTTTGCCGATAACGGGAAGGAGGGACTTAGAATCTTTCAAAAAGAGTCCCCTGAACTTGTTTTTCTCGACTTGAGAATGCCGGTAATGGACGGCTATGATTTCATCAAATCA
>JAFDCR010000247.1 GCA_019312685.1 Deltaproteobacteria bacterium
ATGTTTGCCCGGGGTAACCACCGTACTGAGGCCGGCATAACCGTTTTTAAGCAGGCCGGTCGAATAGGCCATAGCCATGCAGTTCGCGGCCAACAGAATTACGATCATTGCTGCTGTTCTCTGTTTTTGTATCCGCATGATTCTCCTCCTTTTCAAGTTTTCTGTTTGCTGATTTTTTATTTAAGGATAGCGGGGTTAAGGGAAATCACAATTCAAAGAAATGTAAAAAAACATGCTGATATTTTTACAAAACTTTTACTTTGCTCTGCGGCGGAAGCGGGTATAATACATTGGAGTTTTAATGGGGAAGCAACCTTATGGAACAGGTAAAAAGATCGATTCTCGTTGTTGAGGATGACCCGGCAATCCTGCGGGGACTTCTGGATGTTCTGGTGTTCAACGGCTACAACGCCGAAGGCGTTGACGACGGAGATACCGGCCTGGAAAAATGTCTTCAAGGCTCGCATGACCTGGTGATCCTCGATGTCATGCTGCCGGGTGTTGACGGCTTCACCATCTGCCGCAGACTACGGCGGGAAAAACCTGACCAGGCCATTATCATACTTACGGCCAAAGGTTCCGAAAATGATATTATTACCGGTTTTGCAGCCGGGGCGGACGATTACCTGAGCAAACCCTTTTCCATCAAGGAACTGCTGGTCAGGGTGGAGGCCCTGCTGCGGCGCTGCGGCAAGCCTGCCGCCCCTGAGAAGACCACGATCAATTCCATCTCTTTTGATCCGGCTAACCTTGTGGCCCTCGGTAGCGACAGAAGAATAGAAATGACCCGGAGGGAGATGGATATCGTGCTCTACCTGCACCGTAACCGTGAACGCATTGTTTCCAAGCAGGAACTTCTGAAAAATGTCTGGAATTACATGGTTACTGATATTGAGACAAGGACTGTTGATATCCACATCCTCAAGCTGCGTAAAAAAATCCAGCAACTCATTGGCGGCAGACCTTTTATCGTGACGATCCGCGGAGAGGGATACCGGTTGGAGGTCGAGTCATGAAAAAGGTTATTCTGCTGCTTGCCACCTTTTTTATCTGCCTGACCGCACCGATGTCGTACCTTGTGGTGCGGACCTTCCAGGGTATTGAACATGAAGAACGGACAGAGTTCCGCTATTTTACCGAATCCCTCTTTGACCGGATAGAAGAGGATCTTGCCCGCATCGTCATCCGGGAGGAAAGCCGCCCGGTGGATCATTACAGCACACCCGGTCCCGACGACGCTAATGCATCGAGGCTGCAGCAGTCATCGCTTGCCGGCCCGCCCCGGGAAGAGTATGTGCTGGGCTATTTCCAGAACAATCCCGACGGTTCTCTGCTTTCTCCCCGCAGAATTGAGACAAAACAGGAATACGATTCCCTGAATTTGAATGAACAACTCGAAACGCTGAACGTTCTGTTCAATAAAAAGAAGGCCGGCATGGAGGAACCGATTCCCGAGCCTGAAGAGGAGGTTGCCGCTATGGCAAAACCCGCGCCTGCACAAGAGCAGTCGCTTGCCTCCAGATATTTTGCCCCAGCTGAACGTCAAAAACAGAAACGGGCCCTCGGCCAGGAAGAAAAACGGCTTGAAGAGGTGTCCTTTGCCCAGGTGCAGAGACTGGCCCAGGCCGACAAACTGGAAGATATAGCCCCAACGGAAAAAGAAAGGGCAGCATACAGGGCCCCTGCTGCTGGAACCGCAACTGATGAGTCGGCAACGACTAAGCCGAGATGGACCCAACACCTCTCCAGTATTGCCGGCGGCAGATATGCTGATAAAACGGAAACACTTAGCAGGAAAGATACTGCCGAGCCTTCTGCTCCGCAGCCCACTTTCCAGGTTGAGATTACGCCGCTGCAGTCCATTTTCCTGGATAACGAGCATATCTTTATCTTCAGGCGCATCGGGATCAACAACCAGATATACCGGCAGGGCTTTGTCATTCAGCTGCAGAAATTCTTGGCCGACCTGCTGGGTTCCCATTTCAGCAATCAGCCCATGACCCGTTTCGCAAATCTTCAGCTTACTGTTTTGCTGCCTGATGCCGGGCCGGTCTCAGTCCAGGGCGGCACACCTGCTGCTTCTCTGGATTTTGTCCTGGAGCGGCGGTTTCCCCGGCCGTTTTCCTTTCTCACCGCGACCCTGCGCAGTGACTCAATTCCTCACTCTTCCGGACGAAGAACCCTTCAACTGCTGGTCTGGATTATCGGGGGCGTCACCCTTCTTGGATTTCTGGCAATTTATAAAAGCGTCCGGGTTGTAGTGGATCTTTCCGAACGCAGGGCGGGATTTGTTTCTTCCGTGACCCATGAACTGAAAACCCCTCTGACCAATATCAAAATGTACAGCGAGATGCTGGACCAGGAGATTGCCCCGGACCGGCAGCGCGAGCAGGAATACTTTAAGGTGATGAATTCCGAAAGCAGCAGGCTGGCCCGGCTGATCGATAACGTGCTGGAATTTGCCAAGCTGGAACGCAAACAGCGGCCGCTCAACATTGTATCCGGCACCTTTGAAGAGGTTCTGGACGAAACAGAAAGCATTATGCAGGAAAAACTCAAACAGGAAGACTTTGATCTTGTTATTGAGAACAAGGCGGGCAGGCCGTTTAGTTACGACCGTGAGGTCATGGTGCAGATTCTCATCAATCTGCTTGAAAACAGCATCAAGTTCGGCGGGAACGCTACGGAAAAACAACTTTATCTGCGGATTGCTCCGGAAGGGAAATTCATGAATATTTCCGTTGCCGACTCCGGCCCGGGAATAGATCCGGCCGCCTTGGGAAAGGTGTTTGACGATTTCTATCGCGAAGATAATTCCCTGACCCGCAGGACCAAGGGCACGGGTATCGGCCTTGCCCTGGTGAAAAAATTCGTCCTTGCCATGGGAGGGAAAGTCACAGCGGCAAACAACAGGGATGCAGGCTGCACAATTACTGTTTCCCTGCCGTTGTGAAGGAATAAATTTATTAAGAATTTTGAATTTTGAATTATATTAAAATCTTTCAGATCTTTCTTGTTCAGCATTTCCAATTTTCAATTCTCAATTTAAACACCTGCCAAACCCGGCAAAACCTCATGAAAATGACAGGTCCCGAGCCATGTCCTGAGTAGTTTTTGACGGTTCTGGCTCCAGCCCCTCCTAACACATTGTGGCACTTGATTTGATGCAGTATAACTTGTTATATTTATTATACAAAATATTCCTTTTCCAAACCTCTTCATACAAATATATAAGGTGGCGATATGACTATATATGATATTAGAGTGATAGCAGAAAACATGGGTATTGATCCCAGGAAGTTAAATAAAACGGATTTAATCAGATTAATACAGTTAAAAGAGGGAAATACTCCCTGTTATAAAACAGCTGTTGCTTACTGCGATCAGAAAGACTGCCTGTGGAGAAGTGACTGTCTTAAATAAGATGCCCAATCTAACCAACTGGTTAATTTACGTATGTCCAGGATTTTATGCATAAGGAGTAAATCATGGAAACGAAATTTTTTCCCCGGCGTGGAATGATCTTCACCAAGCACCCTGAATTCGATAATGTCAAGGTCGCTATGTTTATCACCAGCGAGGAGTCTGAAATGGCCAGAGTCTGCCTGGTTGAGATCGCACCCGGTTCCGAAACCCCCGTCCATACCCACGAAAATCAGTCTGATTCAGTCTTTGTGGTCCAAGGCCGGGGCGAGACCTATGTCAACGGCAGCTGGGAGCCTATTGAGCCCGGAGATTACCTCTTTATCCCCAGGAAGGGTAAGCATGGAACCCGCAATACAGGCAGCGAACCCTTGCGGCTTTTTGTGCATCACGGTCCGCCGATGCTGCTCTAAAAAAATAAAAACTTTCTTTTTCAGTTTTAAATTCTTAAGGCTTCATTCCTGTAAATATAGATGGGATCTGAATTAAGCGAACCGGCTGGCCTGATTACCTGTGAGGGCGCCAGGCCCGGCACCCCAAAATTGCAGGAAACAAAAATACCACCTGTTTTCAGTTCATTTCTGATCTTATCCGCCATTTCGGCCATAAGATCAGGAAACAGGTAGCAGAAAACAACATCAGCCTTTGAGAAATCAGCCTGCCAGAAGCTCTTCCGGAATATCCGCACATTTTTCATTCCCAGACAGCGCAGCCTGGCCAGAAGAACGGCAAAGGCATTGAGTTCGTAACCCACGGCATTAACGTTGAAACGAATGCTGATTTCCCTGAGTACCCTCCCGTCCCCGCATCCGGCATCAATGAAAAGCTGTCCCGGCTTCATAGCCAGGACATCCATCAGGGCCCTGATCCTCGGGATTGAAGTGGTCACGAAAAGTGCGCCGCGGGTTTGGGGAAGCACAACGATCATGGAAAATACATAAAGGAACAGGAATATTAAAAGTATTCCCGCTATACCCAAAAGAATAAGGAACCAATTCATGAAAGACCTTCAAGGCTAAAGTTGTTAAATTTAAAAATATGAGGAACAGAGACCGGAAAAACGTTAGTACTCTATTTTATTTTAGACTCGGTTTGCTTCGCCGGCAGAGGGCAGACCCAGCCGAGGGGCGATAAAAAGTGCTCCTTGATGACGTGCTGTTCATAGGCGGCAAACAGTTCAGCCTTCCTGATCTGCCCCACAATTCTGCGGGGATCTCTTCTACTTACGACCGGCAGAAAAGAGACCCGCTTTTTGACAAAGCTGTGAAATGCCTTTTCCATGTTGTCATTATCGGTGACAGTTACCACGTCCCGCTTCATCATTTCTCCGGCGCATGATTCAGGACCGCACTTTTCCGGATGGGCAAAGAGCGTCTTGAAATCAGTCAGGGTCAGAACGCCTGAGAGTTTCTGCTCTTTGTCCAGCACGACAAACTGCGGATAAGGGCTTTCGTCCATACGTTGAATAATCTTCTGGCAGGAGTCTTCCATGTGCAGATACTGAACATCGGTACGCATATAGTCTATAACCCGCATACCGCGCAGGATATTGACCTCGTGGCCCTTGACAATATCTATCCCCTTCTGCAGCAGTTTTGTCTCGTATACAGAATAACCGTGCAGGAGCCGGACAACCAGAACACTTGCGATGCAGGCGATCATAAGCGGTAGAATAACCTCATAATTATCAGTCAGTTCGAATATGGTAAGAATCGCGGTGATCGGGGCCAGGGTTGTGCCGCTGACCATTGCGCCCATGCCTATCAGGGTGCAATAGGCTGGAAGAATTTCAGTTTGCGGGAAAATAAGCTGGGTAATAAATCCGGCCAGGGAGCCGAGCATTGCTCCCAGAACCAATGATGGTGCGAAGATACCGCCGCTCATACCCGATCCTATGCATATGCCGGTTGTAAACAGTTTGGCACAGACCAGGATAAGCACGAACGAAAGTGTCACATCGCCGGTCAGGGACAGGTTGATGCTCTCATAGCCGACACCCAGGGCCCAGGGGCAAACCAGGCCTGCAAGCCCCAACAGCAGGCCGCCGATAGCAGGTGTCAGCCACTCCGGCACCTTGAGGGCCCGGAAAAACTTTGGCAGTCCGAAAAGTATCCCCATCAAAAACAGGCTTAAAATGCCGGCCGCAAGCCCCAGGATAAAATACAGAACCAGCTCAAGTGGATGTGACAAGACAAAACCGGGGATGTAGAAGAGCGGCCCGGCTCCGTAAAAAAAACGGGTAATCATGGTTCCGGTTACTGCTGCAACAATAATATGGCTTAAAGACCCCACTTCCAGGTCAAAAAGCAGGATCTCAACGGCAAAAAGAATACCTGCCATAGGAGCCTGGAAAGTTGCGGCAATTCCGGCCGCCGCGCCGCATGCCACTGCCAGCCGGGTGTTTTCCGGCCTCAACCTGAAAATCTGGGTAATGGAAGAACCGATGGAGGAACCGATCTGGACAATAGGTCCCTCACGGCCGACTGAACCGCCGGCCGCGATAATCCCGGCTGTCACCAGGGCCTTGATGGCGGTGACCCGGTGCCTGATGCGTCCGCCCCGCAGGGTCAGGGATTCCATGACCTCAGGCACCCCGGGGCCCCGTACCTCTGGAGCCCAGAAGGTTATCACCGGACCCGCAATAAGCCCTGCTGCTAGTGGAATAAGCAGTTTCAACCAAGTGGGGGCATGGGTAAACCTGTCAACGAAATTGTCACCGCCAGGCCACAATAAATCCTGCCCCAGAGCAATCATTTCCCTGAAAATGACCGCACCGAGGCCGGCCAGAACACCGATTGCCAGTGCCAGCAGCAAAGGTCCTATATAATCAGTCGTTCTCAGTCGGGACATAATTATACTGTCAAGTTTTTTTAATCATTATAAATGGTTGCCACAAATGGGTCAAGTGAGTTGGGAAATGATAAAAGGGCGGGAATTATTCTTCTTGCCGGTCACACAGCCAACCATATGAGTTTAAAAGAAAACCGCTCCGGTAGAGCGCAAAAACTTTCCAAGGAACCTTATATTAATGAACGGCAAAGGGTAACCAGCTAAAGGCTGATCAGCTGTAAAACGGCGGTGGAAAAAGCTGTCCTTCAGGTTCCTCAACAACTTTCTCCGTTTTCAGGCACCAGCAGAAGTTTGGGTTTATTGGGGGGCCACCTTCTGATTATCTGGATGATATCACGTACATAGGCAAATTTACATGGAGCGCTGCAGGTATCCAGCGCATTGATATCCCGGCAGAGACTTAAGCATTCCTCGGTATCGGTCAAGGCCATATCATATTTCGGCCCTTTATAGAGGTCGTCAAACTTCTTAACCTCAATGGCTAGGGTTGTTTCGCATATGTGGTTGAACAGAAACAGGCCGTTTTCTATGGTTTCAAAGCTGACCTGGTACCCGATGATCTCCAGATCCGGGTCAGCCAAAAAGGCTTCACGGTTCTCCCATTGATGCCCGCATAATGTACATTGTTTGAACACAATCGCAACTCCAGGCCAAATTATTACCTATTATCTTTCATATACCACACACATATACGAAAACCCAGGTATCTCTACTGAGATTAAAATCATTCCGATATGCGACAGCTGGAGAG
>JAFDCR010000248.1 GCA_019312685.1 Deltaproteobacteria bacterium
CCATGGCTCCAGGCTTCAAGGACCCAATGGGCTTGATAATCTCCTGGTCCACCATAGCAATCCAATCAATCAAGCCAAACTTATCCTTCGGCAGACCCGGTGCGGTCAGTGATTTTGCAGTAGCCCCACGACCATATTTAAAGGCCTCACTGACGACAGTATTGGGGTCACCCGTTCCCGCCATCTTACCATCGCTACCTAGATATACGACACTACGGGGATCATTGGGGTTTAAGGCCTGTTGGGTGGCCGGCTGTGACTGCTCTTCAGGTTGTGGTTGGGCAGGTGCAGGTTCCGGTGCTGCCTCAGCAACCTGGACTGGTTCGCTTTTCTGTTCGGCCTCTTTTTGTTCCGCAACTGGTGCAGGCTCTTTCTTTTCTGGGGCAGGTGTTCTGCCGGCTGCCGTTGCAGGCTGAGTATCTGGCTCAACAACCTTTTCTGAATCAGCCAGTTGCGTTTTGCCTTTGACCACCGCTTTTTCTACTGGAGCTGAGGTGGCACCCGCTTCAGTTTCGCCCTCTACCGGTGCACTGGCCTTGCAGCCGACAAACAGAAGCAGTGATCCCAGAATGGCAAGGGCAGAATATTTCTTCGCTATATGACTCATGGTTTGCCCCCCCTTATTTCGCACCTGCAGTAGAAGCCATCGGTTGAAAATCCGCTGTATGGCAACGTTCGCAATAGAGAGCCTCCCAGGCGATCTGACCATTATGACAGACACCACAAGCCTCGCCTTCCATGATGCGCCGCATGGAAATATTATTTGCTCCCTTCTTCATAATGAAGATATTTTCATGACAGACCTTGCACTTAAATCGTATCCGGTGAAACCAGTGTGGAAACACAACCGCCTTCACTCCAGCTTTCTCCATGCTGTCCCGGGTTGATTCAAGAACAATATCAGCATATTCCAGCGCGTAAGCACTTGAGACGCCGCTGAAAAATACCGCAAGCCCCAGGATAGAGGCTGGCACAAAGTTACGGAACATTTCTTTTACTCTCATTATTTATCACCCCCAGGTCTCTAGTGGACCGTCATATTTCTGTAAAAAATAATTAAAAAGATCAGATAGATAGGCGAGCAACAGATAAGTGATTCAGAGCCAGCAGCGCATAACTGACATACCATTAACCTGCTTTATCTGCCCCTTACTCATGAACAACCCCCAAAAGTAGCGTTCTACAACATCGCTGCAGACTTATACCCGACACTAAGTCGGGATATTCATTACATACACTGTGGTTATTATTGCTTATTACAAGGATCCCACAAATGCATTTATTGATCAATGTCAAAGACATTTATCATCCCCGACTATTATTGTCAACTTTTTACCCGGCTTTGATCAACTTTACATTCATCCAGATATACTGGAATATTAACCATACAAAATCCTACTATAAATTCAGAAGATATAAAGGATCTCGTTGTGAAACCACGCCACTTCTGCGCTCGATCCCTTATCACATTCTTACCATTATTTTTCTTTATAAACAGCGCATTGGCATTAACAACGGATGCCTTTATCGCTGAATTTATAAAAAACTATGACAACCAGGCGTTTGATGAACAGGTAACTCTGGTAAAGGAAAACCAGGCCCTGATACCAAGCGCCGTTGATAATCTCATCAATAGCGCAAACCAACCGAATCTTACATTTGAAGAGAAGATGTGGTTCTTGAACATCGCCAGTTCATTAGCATATATGAATATGCACTGGCACAACGATGATCAACCGCTAAAAACCGTGGAGCCCATCATCAAGGAGGAACTGCAAAAAGAACAAACCCGTCTGGCCATCCTGATGAAATGGAAAAAGGAGGAGCGTTTCATCGGCAACTTCGTAATGAAAAAAAATCAGGCCCAGATGGAAAAGCAGGGACTGTCCATGGTCATGTATCCCCATTGGCTGCACCGGGTGATGTTCGAATGCAAAGTCTGTCACAACAGCATATTCAAGATGCGACGCTGGGAAAATGACATTTCACATCAAAACATTGAAGAGGGAAAACAGTGCGGAGCTTGCCATAATGGAGAAATGGCCTTTAGCGCTACTGACGAGAACAGTTGCGACCGCTGCCATATCGTTGGCAAACCCGAGGCCGAGCATCTTCATAATCCGAACCTGGTGAAACAGGAAAGCATAAAAAAGGCAGCACAAAGTGTAGGTGCCAAATGGCGCCCGGAAAACCTCACCGACAACAGGCTTCCGGTTGACCGTTTCCAATTCATCGACTGGCTGGAATTGAAAAACAAAAGCGTATTCGCCCCAGTGATTTCACTTGACGAGAACTTCAAGGATGAAATTAGAGATAACCAGATCGTCTTCCAGTCAAAGAGTGATTTTGTAGGCGACGTTATCTTTGACCACAAGGTTCATTCCGAATGGATCAGGTGTGATTCGTGCCATCCAGCGCTGTTCAAGGAAGAGCTAGGCGGTAATAAAATCAAGATGACTGAAATTTCAAAAGGGCGTTTTTGCGGGCACTGTCATGGCAAAGTCTCCTTTACCTTTGCTGACTGCCTAAGATGCCATAAAAAATCAATCGGCAAGTTGAGCGCTGACGAGTCCCGCAAAGAAAATGTCTTACGCAGGGTGGAACACTGAGTATATCGATCCGATCTTCTCTCCTCTTTTTGAGAGAGATATCATTCGCACAAGTACAGACACAGCTGTTTAGAATGGGCGATCGAACATCGGGTCGCGCCCTTGGCTGTCCTCGGGGAAAAACGGATCCTCATGTCCACCCGAGTCAACAAGTTCCCTGATGTATTCCAGCAGATCATTCATTTCCGCATTCGTCAGGTTATGCGGCGGGCAGCTGCCAGTCATATAAAAGCCTTCCGAAGAACGGTAATCTCTTCTAATGTGCTCTGCCAGCACATCATCAGACTGCGAAAAGCGATGCCACTCCTTGAGGAAATCCGGCGCCATCCCATCCTTTCCTCTGGCATCCTTCCCATGACACATCGCGCATTTATCCAAAAAAAGCTCCCGGCCATCTGCAGCACTTCCGAACCCGCCTGCGGCTGCTGATACACCACACCAAGTCGAGCCCAGGAAAGCCACAATCAAAACCATTGATTTATTCATATGCATCTCCTAATCACCCTGCATAATATGAAAGTGCCTCGAAAAATCGAGGATCCCATAAGAGCAACCACTGCATTGAGCATATTAAAAGCCATAATTCCTTCGCAATGAACCATCCTTGCCAGGCTTAGCCTCATAGAAGGGTGTTGGCACACTTACTCCGATGATAACAACAGGTGCTGCTCCATAGTCCCCGCCTGCAAAAGAAATGCCCGGCACCCCATCCTGATCTTGATCGGCAGCACGCTTAACAAAGTTTTCGATAATTGTACCGTGCTCTGTAGTATCAGCAGCAATTAACTCATCGACCATGGAGTCAAGCTCTGCCCTCAGGTATTCATCCATGCTTCGCGTTTCACCGCTTTCACTTGTTTCAGCCTGCAACAAGCCACCCTTTTTAAGGATAGCCTGAATAAATGCATGACTCTGTTCATGGAAGTCCATCAGTTCAGGCAGTTCCCAATGCATATGCTGCATCCAACTCAAGACCTGACTAAAAACCTCCCCGCTATAGGATGACACTTTATAGCCCTTGGCACTCCGGTACGTTCCACCATGTTCGGACCAGTAATCTGATTTAATCGAGGCGAAATGTTTTTTCACAAAGCTCAGATACTCTTCATTTCCATCAGCTTTATACGCCAATAACATTAATGACATTAGCGATATCGCATCCGATAACTCTTGCGTCATACCGTAAACAGGTATCTTTTTAGAAACCAACACAGCCTTGGGAATTCGATTTAATTTGCCACCCAACATATCGTTTGTATATGTTGCTTGCTGCTTCAAATGCCCGGCTATTTTGGCACGCATCTGATCATCGTCAGGAAGCACGTCAAGCATCGTGTTCAGTGTATCAGCAAGCACACCAATATCCCTGACCAACATCTTTTTGCCAGGGCCCTTTTTAGTACTAAAATCACTAATGAAGCTGCCTGTCGCCGAATCATTATGATTTTCGATCGTCGACTCATACACTATCTTCATCACCTCATAGGCATATTTACGCCACTCTTCCGCGGACCTAGCATGAACCTTAGCGCCAGCAAACAGCCGTTCGACCAGCATTTCATCTGAAAAAACAGAATAAATATGGGTCAGGCCTTGCAACAGATACAGATGTGAGAGTAGCTTGCTATCAGAATCATCTATCTGCCAAGCACCGCCCTCATCCAGAGATAATACTTCAGGAACATAAGCACCTTTTTCGGCAGGCCCAAGTTTTGATTTATAAAAAAGTTTGCCGCCCAAAATATCTAACTCTTCAAGCAGCGAGGCCAAAATCAATGCATCTCTTTCCTTATCCTGAAATGAATCCAATTCCGACAGCATCAGCGCCTTTACCGCCAAGGAAAGCCCGATAGTTCCAGGAGTCACATTATCTACATGCCCAGCCTCTCTCCATCTCAAAGTAGATGGATCAGACGGGTTGATAACCTGCGAATATCGAGGTTGGCTGAAACTGAACATCAGACTTATAGGCTGCCCTGGTCCGCTCCAATCAGACAGCCTCACCCCCATCCCGGAATCACGCACCACTGACACCATGCCATCCCTCACGGCAGTCAACATCTCAGCTTTCAGTCCTTCATTTTCGGGATTATCCCTGGCCCAAAGCAGCAAGCTACGATACACGGGCATTGCCTGTAAAGGCGAAAAAGAGAAATCAATGAGATTCTTTTCCATCGCATTCATGTCATAGTCAGTAAGAGACTTCATGACACGCGAGCGTATTACCTCGGGGTCACTATCAACTGCCGAACCCTTGCTTTCCTTTGCCAATACAACATCACTCAACAAAGCACTAAATACAAGAAAACACAGAGGCAATGCCCATTGCCATAATCCGTAGTAACTACTTTTCATAGCACTCTTCATAGTTATATCCATTTTGTCCTATGCCAAAAAATATCTTCTATTCGATTACAATTACTGAGTAGCTTCGCCCGCTTCTTTGGCCGAAACCAGCCGGACTTTTAGCCGCTCACTAGTAAAGCTATTGAATTCAGGCAAATTCTGGAACACCCATCCCTTTGCCACCACCTCCCCTCCATCAATCAACGCGATCTTGGCTGCAGGGTTATCGAGCATTCCGGAAGCACTGGTAATGGTCTTGAAATCACTCTTGTATGAGGGCACAAAAGCCTCGACACGGAGGATTAGACCACTCTCCGGCATGGAGGTTTCCCCACCTATTGTGACTTCAAGTTCCTGTGCATTTCCGTCGGGCAATTCGGCTTCGATCCCTACACTCAACCACCTCCCCTTCACGTCATCAGGAAGATTTATGGCAAGCTCTTTTTCTGATGACGGCACCGGATGCAATGGCGATTCTTCACTGACTTGCTCACCCCCACCAACATCTGGCATGGGTGGGTGCCCCATAGGCAGGGCGGCGGTCGGGTCAACAGGTGCAGGAGTAGGAGCGGCGGCCTCCATTCCTTCAAATGGCGGATGGCCAGGCGGTAAGGCCTCCGTGCCCGTAACAGGACCCGGCTGAACCACAGCAGGATTTTCCGTCGTAGCGGAGGCATCTTCAACTTCGACTTGGGCCTTTTCCTCCACCCCATTATCACAGCCGGCCAGTACTAACACCAATGAAATGGTGGAGATGGTTTTGGCCACAGGCCATCGAACAGATCGCATCATGGTTGTCTTTGCTCTAACTATAAAAATCAAACCGAAAAATAATAACATGCACGGGGCTAAACCGCATGACCGCAAAGCGGATTCATGCTTGCCGCCTATTGAAACAGATAACTTCCATGCCTGCTGCCCCGGACAAACAACAA
>JAFDCR010000249.1 GCA_019312685.1 Deltaproteobacteria bacterium
CCCCGAGTTTTCGTAATAGAGTGGAGCAATCCGTAGAATTTAAGAAATCCGTTAACCAGCGAAGAAAAACACCTCCTTCACCTGCGAATTGTAAAGAAGCACATAATAATTTACGATCATTCGTGTTTACGTTGAAATACCAAAATGATTAATAAAAAAACTCCTGTTTAAATATGGATTCCCGCCTGCGCGGGAATGACTCGACTATGTCTTTAAATTATTTATCTGATTGCCATATTCAATTTTTTTGCGAATGAGCCCAAATTTATGCGCAACATTCTATAGACACACTCCTGGGGTTGTTTAAACAGCCCCATGCAGCCGGACATCTTTTCATCTGCACACTACATAAGAGGCAGCGGTTTAGGGATAAAAAATACAATAGATTTTTGCTAGGAATTTACCAGCTTAAATATAGGGTTTGTGACGCGCAAGACAAGAAAATGTCTCTCAGGCAAATAATACAGCTTTTTATTCCGGAGAATTTAAGCAGTAAGCTAAATGTCAATATCGGTCAACCTTCCGACAACTCCTTTGCAAACAACTGGTTTGCCAGCTTGGGATTGGCTCTTCCCTTGGTCCTCTGCATGAGCTGACCGACAAAGTATCCCATGAGCTTGGTTTTGCCTGCCCGGTAGTCTGCTGCCTGCTGCGGATTCGCTTCGATAATCTCCCTGACCATGGCAAGCAGTTCTCCCTCATCGCTTACCTGCACAAGGTTCTTTTCTTTAACCAGGGTTTCCGCATCCTTGCCGGATGCCATCATCTCCATGAAGACAGACTTGGCAATTTTGCCGCTAATTGTGCCCTGGTCAATCATATTGAGCAACCCGCCGAGGTTTTCTGGAGAGATCGGGCAGCCGCTTATTTCAATTCCTTCCTCTCCTTTCAGTTCGCGCATCAGTTCCGTCATCATCCAGTTGCTGAGCTTTTTACCATGGGGGTATACCTTGAGGGCTGTCTCAAAGTAGTCTGCAAGTTCTCTGGAAGAAGTTAAAACCTCCGCATCATACTCCGGCAGACCGAGCACGGACATAAATCTCTCTTTTCGCTCAACCGGCAGTTCCGGCAGGGTCTTTCTGACTTCTTCAATCCAATCATCATCAATAACAACAGGGATCAGGTCAGGGTCAGGGAAATAACGATAGTCATGGGCCTCTTCCTTGCCGCGCATGGAGTTTGTCACATTCCTGTCCGCATCCCACAGGAGGGTTTCCTGCACCACCTCGCCGCCGTCCAGCAGAATATCTCGCTGTCTCCTTATTTCATATTCCAGGGCCCGCTGGACATTGCGGAATGAATTCATGTTTTTCAGTTCCGTCCGGGTCCCGAACTGCTCCTGGCCGACCTGACGTAACGAGATGTTTGCATCACAACGGAAACTCCCTTCCTGCATATTGCCGTCACAGATGTCAAGGTACCGGAGAATGGCATGCAGTTTTTTCAGATAGGCTGTTGCCTCTTCAGGTGAACGGATATCCGGTTCACTGACAATCTCCATCAGGGGCACGCCGGTTCTGTTCAGGTCTATATAACTCCAGGGTTCCCTCTCGTCATGGACAAGCTTGCCGGCATCCTCTTCCATATGGATGCGGGTAATTCCTATTTTTTTTCTCTCGCCATCCACTTCAATTTCAAGCCAGCCATGTTCTGCAATGGGCAGCTCAAACTGCGACACCTGGTATCCTTTGGGCAGATCAGGATAAAAATAATTCTTGCGGGCAAAACGGTTCGGCGTGGTAATACTGCAATGTGTTGCCAGCGCCATCTTCATGGTATATTCGACAACCTTTTTATTGAGAACCGGTAAAACCCCGGGCATACCAAGACAAACCGGGCAGGTATTTGTATTCGGCGGTGCTCCGAAGGCGGTGGAACAACCGCAGAATATCTTGCTTTTTGTTTTAAGTTGGGCATGTACCTCCAGCCCCATTACCGGTTCAAAATCCATTTTTTACTCCGTCAGTTCTCCGTGCTTTTCGCAATCCATGCTTTAATTCTGGCCTTTTCCTGCGGCCAGTCTGAATGTATCCTGATTTTCAAAAACATCCGAAACAATTCGTCAATGGTGTGGATGACCTCCTCGGACAAACCGACCCTTTCCAAAACTTTTGCCTCCCATGCCAAGGGATCTGAAGAATCATCGCCTGACGCTACTGTTTTTGGCAGGCTGACACTTCGGAACTCAAGCAGGGTTGCTGACAATGACAAGCGCCACTCATAATCCCCTTTAGCCAGGTAAATTCTTGCTTTTTCAAGTTTTTTTCCCATGAGCAGACCAGTTCTGGCTTCCTGCAATTCTGTCTGCAAACCTTTACAGATGAGTCTTTCAAAAGATTCTCCCTCACCGGATTCGAGAAGCATATGTTTTTCAAAAACGACCTGGATATCGCCTGTTTCCGGCAGAGATACCGCCCCGCCCCGCTCTTCGCTTTTAAACCATAACCAGGTAAGGAACTCCTGCCCCAGAAATTTTTTCTCCGAAATAATATCAACAAGATCCATCTGCCTGTCTTTCCCTAAGGTCCAGTTTAACTGGCATATTTAATTTTATTATTGTTTTTTAACCGGTTTAATCTCATACGAGTATTTCGGGCTTGAGCTCTTTAAGTTTCTCCTGCTCCCGGGGGTTAAGCAGATTCGCGGCAACAAGGTACGGAACCTGTAAAATTAACGTGAGGCCGAAACAGTCCTTGAAAAAGTCCTCCAGCAGGGATTGGGCCTTGGTGCTGGTGGAAAAAAATAATAAAGTATTGGTTGCCAGGTTCCATGACAAGTCATAGACTGCAGGAACAGGTAAAGCCTTTTTCAGCAGTTGTAATCTAATATCTTCCTTGATCTGCATCCGGTGTCCCCGGCTGAGGCGGGGTGCCCGGTGTTCTTTTTTAATCCGCTCCTCTTCTTTAAGGGTATATTTTTTCAGAAGGGTATTGGATACCTTCCTTTCGTCAACCCTCAACGAAAGGACCAGCTGGTCGCCAACCGCATAGGAGGCATGGGCAAATGCACTGTCAAACATATTGTCTACAGCTACCCAGCCAATGGAATACTCATCAAATGTATCGTCAATATCCCGGAAGGAATACTGGGCAATGCGCTCAGCGGCAAATTCCCAGAAGTTCTCCGGCAGTTCTCCTTCAACTGAATACCGGACAAAAGTTGTCGTTCGTGATATTAATCCCATTTATAAAACTCCTTGGAGCAGTTCCTGTGCCGCATGTCTTTTTTTGTAGTGACCAAGGTGTATAGCAAACCCTTTGTAACTCCTCAAGCTTTTTGCTGTTCAGACCGGTGTTATTTTGTTTTTTCTCTGTAATCTTTCCTTGTAAAAATCTCTAAAGACTTGACATCAACGTCCTGCTATTATATATAACCCTCTTTCTGTGTGGGTCGTTAACTCAGTCGGTAGAGTATCTGCCTTTTAAGCAGAGAGTCGTTGGTTCGAGCCCAACACGACCCACCAGTACATTATAGACTATTCGTCCCCGTCGTCTAGCCAGGTCCAGGACACCGGCCTTTCACGCCGGCGACACGGGTTCAAATCCCGTCGGGGACGCCATTTTATACCAAGGAGTTAGCAATTTAGCTAACTCCTTTTTTTTGTTTTGGGGTAAATTCTTCGGGTAAATCACTTTGAAAAGCCCCAAAGGCAGCATATCCTCTGGACACCTTGACACTTTAAGAATAATTCACGAGTGTTGGTTGATAGCAGCATCGCAACTAAAGGTGGTTATCTTAAATCAAGCCAAATTGAACCTACTACAAACCACTAAATATCTATTTTTCTCGTTTTGGAGGAATACTTGCCCCACAAAATCTACAGGGTACGGATTC
>JAFDCR010000250.1 GCA_019312685.1 Deltaproteobacteria bacterium
AACATTGCCCAGGGCGGAAAGCTATTGCAGAAACCCTCTTAAATGAAATTTAAGCAGATATGCCGGAAGATATTCAAAATAAAATCCAAAAGCTGCGAGACGAGATCGCTTTTCACGCGCATCGCTATTATGTCCTGGATGATCCGGTCATTTCCGACATGGAATACGATCGCCTGTTCCAGGAACTGCTCGACCTGGAGTCGGAGTATCCGGAACTGGTCACCCCAGACTCCCCCAGCCAGAGGGTCGGCGGTGAACCCCTGTCCGAGTTTGAGCAGGTTGAGCATACCTTTCCCATGCTGAGCCTGGAAAACGCCTTTAACGAAGAGGAGTTGCATGATTTTGAGTCGCGGCTGAAAAGGTTTCTGCGAACCGAACAGACCATATCCTTTTTGGCGGAGCCGAAGCTTGACGGCTTGGCGGTTGAACTGGTTTATGAAAATGGTTTGTTTGTGGTCGGATCGACAAGAGGAGACGGCAGGATCGGGGAGGACATTACCCGGAACCTCAAGACAATACATTCTATTCCCTTACGGCTTTCCGGCTCAAAAAACATGGCTGCCCCGGAGTTGCTTGAAGTCAGGGGAGAGGCATATCTGACGCTGGAAGGTTTTAAAACCTTAAACGAAAACAGGCTTGCAGCCGGAGAGTCCGTTTTTGCCAATCCCCGCAATGCAGCGGCCGGCTCCCTGCGGCAGCTTGACCCGAAAATTACGGCCCAGAGACCCCTTGATTTTTTTGCCTACGGCATAAGCGATACTGCCCAAATTCCCTGCTCCACCCAGAAGGAACTGCTTCAGCAGCTTGATCTTCTTGGCTTTAAAATCAATCCGTTAACCAGGTATTGTGAGGATATTTTTCAGGTTATCGACCACTTTTCATACCTGCAGGAAATAAGACATACTCTGCCTTACGATATTGACGGTATGGTGGTAAAAGTAAACTCCTTTGAACTGCAGAACCGCCTCGGCAGCAAGGCAAGAAGCCCCCGCTGGGCCATCGCCGCCAAATTTTCCGCCACCCAGGTTACGACAATCTTGAAAGATGTGGAATTTCAAGTAGGCCGCACCGGTGCGATAACCCCGGTAGCAAGCCTTGAACCTGTAAATATCGGTGGGGTTGTAGTAAGCAGTTCCACCCTTCATAATATCGGACAAATACAGAAAAAAGGATTAATGAAGGGTGACCGTGTGCTTATCCAGAGAGCCGGTGATGTTATCCCGGAGATAGTCAAACGCGTTGAGGAACCGGAAGGGAAAAGAACAAGAATCCCTATACGGATACCAGAAAACTGCCCGGTCTGCCACCATCGCCTCATCCTTCCTGAAAAAGAGGCCGTCACCCGCTGCCCCAATCCGCACTGCCCGGCCCAGCGATTGCGGCTGCTTATCCACTTCACCTCCAAGGCTGGAATGGATATTGAGGGGTTGGGCAAAAAGGCGATGGAGCAGCTTTATAACGAAAATATCGTGAAGGATATTCCTGATATCTATGGTTTGAAATCTGCCGACCTCGTTGACCTGGATGGCTGGGCGGAGAAATCCGCCAACAATGCAGTTAAGGCTATCCAGGAAAGCCGCAATACCACCCTGGCAAGATTCATAAGTGCACTTGGAATCCGTTATGTCGGTGAGGAGGTTGCCGGTCTGCTTGATGAATACTATGAAGGGAAATTTGAGCAACTGATGCAGACCGATGAAGATGAACTCCTCGAAATCGAAGGCATCGGCCCCCAGACCGCAAAAAGCATACGAGATTATTTTCAGGACAGTGATGTCAGATACATGTTATCCAGGCTCATGGATTTCGGCTTTTCCTTTGCTTCTCCCAAGAAAAACCGGGAGGAAAGCCCTTTTGCCGGGTTGGTTTTCCTGTTCACCGGCACTCTTGCGGCGATGTCAAGGGATGAGGCCAAGGTCCGGGTCAAGGAACTGGGTGCCAAGGTCGCTTCCCAGATAAGCAGGAAAGTGACCCATGTGGTGGCTGGTGATAAACCCGGCAGTAAATTGAATAAGGCCAGAGAACTTGGCCTGGAAATACTGCATGAGCAGGAATTTACAGAATTGCTGACAGGTAAGGCTGTCAATAACAAAAAACAGCAGTTATCCATGTTCTGATTCCTGGTAAACCTTTGTCCTATGGAGAGAGGAAAATGAGTGATAGCAGACGGGTCCACGTCGTTGTTGAGGGAAGGGTGCAGGGCGTTTTCTTCAGGGCTTATACCAGAGACGAAGCTGTAAAGCTCGGTCTTGCCGGCTGGGTAAAAAACCGTCCTGACGGCACAGTGGAAGCCTTGGTTGAAGGTGAGAAAACAGCAGTTGATAAGATGCTTGCATGGTTCCATCAGGGATCACCTTATTCCATTGTTAAAATGGTCCGGGCAACTGAAGAAGCACCGGCCGGAGATCTTGCCACCTTTGAGATTCATTATTCCTGATATTTTTTTACCTGCAGCTTGAATATTTATATTTCCAACAAAAAAGTGCCGCATTTTCGCCTCCATACATAACACTCTGGAATCATGATGTTTTTCAGCACAAAATATTTATATGCTGGAAAGCTTTTACGGCTGGCCAATCACAAGTATTGACAATTTTCCGCCGCTGCCTTATAGAGTAGCGAATTATTTAAAAAGGAGGATTACTCCCTCATGAGCTATTCCGAAACATCAAAGATTAAGCAAAATAAAATAAAATCAAAAGTGGTAACCTTACCAAATATTCAACGCATCACCTGTCCTGACTGCAGTAACAATAAAGAATTTCTGGAAATATCCGACGGCGTAATACTTACTACGCGCTTTATTCAAAACAGCGATGGAAGCTTCAGCCAGGAGTTGGATGACTCACAGGTTTTAGGTCAGGTAAAATTTTATTGCGGTGACTGCGGCGCCGATCTGACCCGTTTTCATAAAAGATTTCTGGAAATGCTTTTCTAGAAATCAGAACCAAAAACAAACTCTGCGATCCAATAATAGGAGAGAAGCGGTTTGAGCCGTGAGAAGATCGTCATCAGAGACAACGCAACTCTGCGCGCTCAATACAATTCTCTGCAGGCAGGGGATGTTGTTCTGGGACGCCTGCGGTTGAGGGAATCTGAAGAACCGATTCTTCTTGACCTTACCGCACGGGGAGTCCACCTGATTCCCTCAGGACTTTCACAGCTAGCAAGCCGTTCAAAGACATTTCAGGCAGCACTGTTCTCCAGATTCATGCTGCCGCACACTAAACAAATCCATGCACTTCATGACCTTATTGAAGCAATTCCAGACTACCGGAAGAATTCAATAACTGAGGTAATTACCAAACTGGACAGAAAAAATGCCGGTATGGGAGTGCACCTCTGGCGCTCGGTTGAAGAGGTATTTAACCATGCCTCACTGGGCAATTTGCCCTTTCCGTTCGTCCTGCAGCCTTTTGAACCTGATTGTCGGGATATCAGGGTTGTTTTTCTGGGTGATTATATTGAAGCATACTGGCGCCACAATCCATACAGCTTCAGGAACAACCTGCATCAAGGGGGACAGAGTAAGCCCTGCGAACTGACTAAAGAACAGATCAAACTCTGTCGACAGGTCATGGAAAGGGGCCAATTCCCCTATGGACACATTGACCTTCTTATTAACGAAGAAGGCAGGTGTTTCCTTGGTGAAATTAATCTCAGGGGTGGCATAAAGGGAGCCAAAATCTCTCAGGAAAAATATCTGGAAAAGATGGAAGCAATCCATCAATTACTGCTGACACAATTGATGGATTAAATATTGTTTAAAACAGGCATAAAAAAGGGAGAAGACAGTGTCTTCTCCCTTTTTTATTAACTAAACTGATTAAAATAAATCATACACAGCCGGTCGGCTTAGGAAGGCCGGCCATCTTACATGCTCCCTTGCCTGGTC
>JAFDCR010000251.1 GCA_019312685.1 Deltaproteobacteria bacterium
GGATGCTTATTTTATTGAAGGTGCCTCAGAACAGGAACTGATTGAAAAACAATATGAATCTGTTCGTGACCTGTTGATCCATATAAAAAAAACAGGAACCGGCGGCTGGCATAAACATGGTTTGCCTGCCTTTACCGCCTCCCGCATCAAACAACTGGACCAATGGTTTGTCAAGACTTACGGCAGCTGCAAAGTGACTTACCAGGTCCACTTTCTCCAGGCAGCAAAACAACTGCATGATGCTAGCTAGAAAGCTATCAGACTATTTTAGGCAGGAAATCAATGTTTCTATCAGTGAAACAACAAAACTATTCCGTAAACATTGTTTCCATCCATCACAGTTTATTGCCCCATAAAAGATAAGCATTTACAAAGAACTCTCTCCATCAAGCCGAGGTCTGGCTTTTTCCAGATCAGCCGAACTCCTTCTTGTAGCCCCTGATAGCAAAGAAAATTATAAAATTTGTTTCAGCTGCAAATCATTATCTTTCTTCCAGAAGGGGAAGGCACAGTTATTGCTAAATAACAGTTGAGTTGCGTTAGCAAGACAGAAGGAGGCAATTATGAAAACTTGCAGAGTTCTTCTCTTTTCCTTAATGGTTTTTTCAGTTTTTTCAACGACAGCAATTGCTGATGACTTTGCCTGGACAAGAGATTTCAACATCCAAGCCAAGGCCGACCCAGCGGGTTTCAGAGCTCGAATCGGCTCAAGATTTGATCTTGACGATTTCCAGGTCAGAGCCCTGCTCAATATTTTTAACTGCCCGGCAGATGCTTATATAATGCTGCGGTTAGGGGAGATGCAGGGAATGCTCAAGGGAAAACTGTCCAGAGAACAGGGCATAGCGGTTATAAAGAAATACAGGCGCAATAGGTCTAAAGGCTGGGTTACAATGGCTGAAAGTTTAGGAGTCAAGTCCGGTTCGAAAGAGTTTCTCGCCTTGAAACAGGGACATGATCTGCAAGGCGATATTGGGTACGGCCAGGTAGTTTACAGTGTGTATAACATTAAAAATGTCAACTAAGTTGTCACAAAAAACACAAAGATATAAAAAAGAAAGACGGACTCAGTAAACAATATCCATATATTGGGAATCTTTTGACATCTTATTGATCTGATAATCGTTTTTCACCAGATAACTCTTCAGGGCATTGACAATATTGCCGTCAAACTTACCCCCAGTAACCCCATCTTCAAGTATGGATATGGCCTTTTCGGTAGGCATTGCAGGCCGGTAGTGCCGGTCAGCGGTTAAAGCCTCAAATACATCCGCAACGGTAATAATTTTTGACATAAAAGAAATTTCTTTTGATGTACTTCCTCTATCGTATCCGGAACCGTCTAAAAGTTCGTGATGCGACGAGGCGATAATGGGCACATTCCTGTACTTCCTGGCAAAAAACATTTTATCGAGGATATTGCGGGTAATTCTCACATGTTGCTTTATGTGTTCATATTCCTCCTCATTCAATTTGCCGGGTTTTTTCAAGACCTGATCATCAATCCCCAGTTTGCCGTAATCATGAAGCAGCCCTGCGGTCCTGATAACATCTACTTCAGAATCGTTAAATCCAAGCTCAGCGGCAATCCCCATAGCAAGGTGGGTAACATTAATGGAATGACCTGCGGTTAAATTATCCTTGGCGTCAATGGATGCCGCCATCACCTCAAGAATGCTTTGAAACTGTTTTTCCTGTTCAGCAAACATCATGGCATTGACGATTGCGATGGCGACTATTGAAGATAATCCTTTAAGAATTTGAATATCCGATTCGTTGAATACCCCTTTTTTCTTATTGATTACCTCTAGGACTCCTATTGTTTCGCCACTGTGATCAATTAAGGGAAGCGCAAGAATCGTATTTGTTTTATAGCCGGTTATCTTATCGATACTGGAGTCGAAACGTTCATCTTGCAAGGCATCTTCAATATTCAATACCTGACCTGAAACAGCTACAAAACCGGCAATGCCTAGTTTCAGGTTCAGGTTTATATCGTTTTCTTCCAGGCCAAGGGCAAATAGGGATTTGAGTTGGTTCGTATTCCGATCGACAATGAAAAATGAACCGCGTTCACACGATGTCTGCTTCGCTAGCTTTTCGATCACTTCTTTTGCTTTGCCGGCCGGCATGTTGACAACGGACAAGCCTTCTTTTCGACCCAGCATCTGAGCCTGATCCCTGATCAGTGCCATATCCGCATCATTGAAACAACCGATATCCTTGTTAAGCATTTCAAGAGCCCCCAGTATTTGACCTTCATCATCCTGAACAGGAGCCACAAGTATACTTTCGGTTTTATAATCCAGAATCTGGTCTATATCCGGATTAAAATAAGGGTGCTCATAGGCATTGGTAATGTTGACAACCTGTTTTGAAAGCACAGACCAGCCAACTATACCCATTCTCAATTTTATGCTTATCGAATCATTGGCTACCCCTTCAGAGAATCTTGCTCGCAAATCAAGGGTATTCCAATCCACTAGAAAGATTGAGGTCCGATCCGCATCCATTAACTCGGAAATTTCACTTATAATCAGGGGCAGGAGTTTATCAATACTTCTTTCTGCCCCGATTTTTTTCTGAATCTCCTGCAGAATTTTAAATTTACGAATCTCCTCTTCATGAGACTGAAGCTTTAGGTCATCTGTTCTTGAACGGCTCATATTTTCCTCGGGCAATATTACAAAATACATAGACGGAAGAAGTGTGATCCTTCTAATTTTACAGAAAAAAAATTGAGAAGCAATGATATTTTACTGTTTCTCTATTACTAATTGCATATTTGCAAAAAAATAATCTCTGCCAGAAAAATAGTAGTACTTGAAAATAGTTTAAGGCTGAACAATTCTGGCTTGCCTATGGATTCAATGTCATGTAAGACTTATAAGCAGACAAAAACATGTCAGCAGGGGGCGACGGCTTAAAAAACCTTTCTTCATGGAGTGTGTATATGGGGCTTCAGGAATTACTTGATTTAAGAAGATTAGGAATACATGAAGATGTAGTTTGTAATCTGGGTCAGACAATGGGACTGGAAAATCTGCCTTTCTCCCAACTTATCACTGAAGCCATCCGCCGAGGCGAGGGAGAACTCAGTCGAAAGGGCACCCTGGTAATCAATACGAGGGTGGATGACCAATACGGCGAGGCAAGGCACACTGGCAGAACACCACCTGCCAGGTACATCATTGATGATGCCCCAGGTGTTGATTTCTCCAATGCAAAGCTCAATCAACCCATATCCCGCAAAAATGCCGACAGCATTTATAATGATGTTATCAATTATATAAATGAAAAAAAGGAAATTTTTATTGCCAACAGAAACCTGGGTGCCGACCTGGCCAACGCCTTTCCGCTTCAGTTCATAACCACCCATGCCTCACGGGCCTTGTTTGCCATCAACCAGTTTCGTGATCTGCCCCCGGAAGAACTGATCATCAAGGGGCAACTCGAAGAAGATGCCGTAACCGCTTTAGTAGTCCCGGATCTGAAACTCGATGCGGAAAAATACGGTTTGCAGCAGGACGGAGCTGTCATTCTTGACTTTATCCGGCGCAGAATCATCGTTGCCGGTATGAAATATTGCGGCGAGCCCAAAAAAGGGGTTTTTACCTTTCTCAACTATATTTACCCCACCAAGAACATCTTTCCCATGCACTGCGGCGCCAATATCGGCGAGAACAGCGAAACGGCCGTCTTTTTCGGGCTTTCCGGCACCGGCAAAACCACCCTTTCCTCCGATCCCCAGCGGATCATGCTGGGCGATGATGAAATCGCCTGGGGACCGAACGGGCTCTTTGCCATGGAAGGCGGTTGCTACGCAAAACTTATCCGGCTCAGCAAGAGCGCCGAACCGGATATCTATCATGCCATGGGCAAGTTCGGCGCCCTGGCGGAAAATGTTGTCATGACAAAAGGTTTTCTGAATTATGACGATGCCAGTATCACTGAAAATACGAGGGGATCGTATGCCTTGAAAAACCTGCCTAATCACAGTGAAACAGGCATCGCCAGTGCCCCGAAGATTATTTTCTTTCTCTCGGCGGATGCAACCGGCACACTGCCGCCCATTTCCAGACTGAATCCGAAACAGGCGATGTACCATTTCCTCATGGGCTACACCTCCAAGCTGGCCGGCACCGAAGTCGGGGTCACTGAACCGGCTCCCAACTTCTCGGCCTGTTACGGACTCCCGTTTATGCCCAGAAACCTGTTTGAATACGCCAAACTGCTTGAAAAGAAACTGCAGCAGTCCGGTGCCCGTGTATATCTGGTCAATACAGGCTGGGCGGGCGGAGGTTACGGAGTCGGTTCCAGGATCGCCATCCAGGATAGCCGGGCAATGATAGCTGCCGCCTTAAACGGTGACCTGGAGCATGCGCACCATCAGATACATGAGCAGTTCGGTTTCGAAATGATCACCGAATGCCGCGGCGTATCTACGCAGGAAATTCTGAAACCCTGGCAGACCTGGGACAATGTTGCCGCCTACCGTCAGACGGCAAACAGGTTGGCCAAGAGCTTCCAGGAAAAATTTACCACAACCTACAGAGACAACCTGGAGGCAACACAGCTCGAAAAGTATGGTCCCCGTGCTGTATGATATTAAAATACATTTTTCACTAAAGTTTCTAAATGGTTAGATGTTACTAACAGGAATAAAAATGCAGGAAGGTATTGTGCTTAGCGGTAAACTCTCCAGAAAAGAGGGGGGGAAATACTGGTATTAAAAGAAATCTTAAATTATGAAATTACATAATTTCCTAATACACCACCGAAAGTCAGTTCTGGATTTTCAAACTCACACCCAACTGATCTCTGACGTATATCCTTGACAATAACCTCTTTCTTGACTTCGGTTCTATGATCATCATCAAGGTTAAACTCCACACTGAGTTCGTCGCCCTCTTTAAATTTTCTAATATCCAGACTGGTAAATGCCAAACCGGTAACAGAAATATCCTGAACGATAAGAAGCCCGGTGCTGTCTCCCTGTGAATGATTGATATAAGTACCTCTTAGATGTGTTTTTCTCCGGACTCTGCTGCGGAATTCAAGAACAACCATAAAGGTTTTATTGCAGCTGCATCTGAC
>JAFDCR010000252.1 GCA_019312685.1 Deltaproteobacteria bacterium
CCTGGATATCTACCCGGTAAATTTGGTGAGAACAACTGGAGAAAAAAATCTGTAAACCTGATGGCAGCCGGCAGCACCCTGTGGGATAACGAGGTAATCCTTAACCAGAAAGGCATAAGTTTCAATGATACCAATTTTTCAGTTAGTATGGGAGGAAGAGAATTCAATCTTCGTTCATGGGCCATTACCAACATTCCGGCATCCACCCTCTTTATTTTTGACAACAGATCACTCAGGCTCGAAAAAATCAAAACCTATCCATTTGACAAAGAATTACAAAGAGCCACTTTAAGCAATGAGCTTATGCAGTACAAAGATAAACTTGCCTTTGTCATCAGCCGGGTTGGAAACCTACCCGGTTTTGCTGATCCTCGTAATAATCCCGAACGCTGGGCCTTCTTTTACGGTAGACCGGGGAGTTCTTCTTTTACAGGAGGCCCCATCACTGGCAACTTCTTTATTCCTTTTGAGCTTATCCAGAAACTGAGTAAAAGTGAAATCGAAGACAGTGTCGTCAGTACAAGAAGAAATATATTGCAAACGATTAAAACAAACAATTCCATCAGGGATGAAAGGTAGAAAGGTTGAGATGGGTATCAGGAAGCTGTATCGAATACTTCTTATTTTAACTTTTCTGATTTTCAGTCTTGTTCCATATTGCATTGCTTCAGGGATTGACATAATGCCTCCGGTTTATATTGCCCATGCCGGAGGAGCAGTCAATAATAAAATCTATACCAACAGCTTTGAGGCCTTAAACACTAATTATGAAAAGGGATACAGATTTTTTGAAATCGACTTTTCCTGGACCGCTGACGGGGAGATGGTCGCGATCCACGACTGGCATAACGCCTTCAGGCAAATGTTTTATGTACCGCAGGATATTACCATCCCGACAAAAGCCCGGTTTCTTCAACTCGAGACAAAAACAGGTCTGACCCAGCTCAGTCTTGAGGAAATATTACAATGGGCGAAAGACCAAGGCGACGCCTATATCATTACAGATGTCAAAAACGATAACGTGAAGGCATTAAAAAAAATCAACACCGATTTTAAAAAATATAAGAAGATTATTATACCGCAGGTATACAGTTACCGGGAATATGCCGAGGCGGAGAGAATCGGGTACAACACCATCATCCTCACTATCTACAGAATGAAAACAAATGCCTTGGAACTGCTCAATTTTTCAAGAAACAATACTCCCTTTGCCATAACCATGCCGTGGAAAGTAGCCCAATCAGGCCTGGCATATCAACTTTATTGGAATGGCATGAAGGTATATGCGCACACGGTTAATGATATCGACCTGTTTAACTCCTTAAGAAAAATTGGGGTATACGGCATCTATACCGATTATATTTCACCCAACTAATTTATTCCCGCTCTAATGTTTCAGACTGCGCAACCAGAGATGATAGGCCAAAATGACGCGCCAGCGGATCTGGATATACGGATTGCGCTGCCAGCGGCTGACGTTGACGCCGTGCCTGCGGTATTCCATGGTTTTGACCTCAATAAAGTCAACCTCGCCGAACCGCAGGGCCAGCAGGCCCAGCCATGAATCGTGCATCGGGATGCCGGACGGAAAAGGCAGCGCCTTATCCAGCAGCGGCCGGGTGAATGCCAGGGCGCAGCCGGTGAAGGTATTGTCGTAGAGGTTTCCCGGGATGCTTTTTTTCGGCGGCTTCCGGTGAAAAAGCGTCTCCCCGGTCCGTTTTCCCTCTCCGTCGATAATAAAACCATCCATCATTATCAGGGCCGGCCGGTCCAGACGGTCTCCAAGCTGCTGCCGGACCACCTCCATCTTGTTAGCAAGCCAGACATCGTCCTGATCGGCCAGGACGATAATATCGCCTTTCGCATGCTTAATTGCGTTTTCAAAGTTTTAGATAGGGCTGTAAAAGGTATTATTTTCCAGCAGGCGGATACGCTGATCGGTAAAATCGCGGATAATGCCGACTGTCCCGTCCGTGGACGAGTCGTCGGAGACGACCAGCTCGTCATCGGGCGCCAGCTGGTGCAGGATCGAGTCAAGCTGGCTGCGAATGTATTTCTCACCGTTGTAGGTCGCCATGCAGACGGAAATCATCAGTTGTCTTCCTCCCTTCCGCCGATTACCGTTTCAATCTCCAGCAGGATTTGCTCTATCTGGGTTTCCAGGTTGAACTCCTCCGCCATTCGGAGAACAGCAGCCCTGCCGAACTGTCGCCGCATTTCTTCCGACTCTGCAAGATGCAGAATCCTTTCAACCAACCGAACAATATCGCCCGGCGGATACAGATAACCGGTTTCTCCTTCGGCAACAAGCTCGGGCATTCCCCCGCCATGAGCTGCCACAACTGGCTTGCCCGCCGCCATTGCTTCGATAACAGCCATATTGCAGGCCTCCTTCTCAAACGGCGCCAGGAAAATATCCGCTGCAGACAACAGCGGCGTAACATCGGTAACATAACCGGGCAGCGACACATGCCCTGCAAGCCTTAATTCTATTATTCTATTCTCAAGCTCCGGCCGCAGTTCTCCTTCACCCAATACCACCAGCATTGACCGGGGATACACGGTGAGGACGTCCACCATTGCTTCAAGAAGATCCCC
>JAFDCR010000253.1 GCA_019312685.1 Deltaproteobacteria bacterium
GGGCTCAGATCGGGATTGCCGAGACTGAAGTCAAAAACATTGTCAGCGCCGTATTCCGCTTTGAGTCTGGCACCCTCTTCAAACATTTTACGGATCCATGATGCGCTCCGGGCAAAGTCATCCATTTTTTTTGATATAGCCATTTCCCCTCCACATGATTGTTAAATTAGATGACTCTTAAGAGAATCAGTGTTTTCTGTGTCTTTTATTATAATCTGAAAAACTATAGACTCCCGCCTGCGCGGGAGTGACTGCGTTGATTATTTGTCATCCCTGCGGAAGCGAGGAGGTGGATCCAGAGTATTATAAATTACAGTTAATTTATAGCCACATGACATATATATGTATTCTGAATATCTTAATCGGATATCCGGAATGATCATATTTATAGCAGAAGTAAGGCTGTTTTCAAATCCCAAGTCAAGCCCGGCTTTCTACTACTGGTTGAATTTTCCTTTCAAATATTCATAGGCATTGTTGATCTCTTTCATTTTTTCTTCCGCAACCTCTTTAAATTCCTTGCCAAGATGCCCGACCTTATCCGGATGATATTTCATGCTCAACTTTCGATAAGCCGCCTTTATTTCCGCAAAATCGGCCCCTGGAGGCAACCCTAGAATCGCATAATATTTAGCCTCGGAAATTTCTCCGGCGGGCTCTGCAGCACCCCTGTAACCGGCCTGATATTTTGCCTCGGTGCTCCGTTGGTCATAGGCTGAAATCTCAAGGTAAACCCCGATATTTCTGGCAAACTGCAGCTCCGCTTCAGAGACGGTATCATTTGAATATAATACCTGGTAAACCAGCTCCAATAAAATCAGCCGGGGCTGGTAGGCGAATTTCTGCCTGAATTCTTGCAGCAGCGACTCGATGCTCAACTTAGAGTCGAGCGCCTCCTTGATCAGCTCTCTGACCCAGAAAAGCTGGTTCTGCGAATAATGGAGATTATACTGGAAGAAATGCCGGATGGTTTTTACCTCATCCCGGGTCACCTTGCCGTCAATCTGTGCTATCTTTACAAGGATATTGACCAGCAGATATACAAAGGTGTTGTGGGTTTCCGTCTGGGACTTTTCATAGGCGCTTATCTGGCGTTTTATATAAAAGGTAAAGGCCCAGAAGGCTGCTATGCCGCTAAGCAGCAGAAACAGAAGAACAAATACAATGAGACCGAGAACCTCGAATAGCAACGGGGCGCCGCCGGTGATAAACAGCAGCAGGAAAATCAGCAGAAAGCAGCCGCCGCAGCCGGGCTGTTCATGTCGTCTATATTCCATATTTTTCCAATGGGGAATATCTGTTTATTTGAATAATCTGTATAGTGGTTATTGCTCCTGTGAAGCTCCATTGGCAAAAAGGGCCTCAATAAATTCATGCGGCACAAAATCACGCAGATCATCCAGTTTTTCACCGATACCGATAAACCTGATAGGTATCTTAAAATCATGGGAAATATTCACCACAATACCTCCCTTTGCAGTACCGTCCAGTTTTGTCAGGACCAGACCGGTAAGCCCGACCGCCTCATTAAAAAGTTTTGCCTGGGAAATACTGTTCTGGCCGGTGGTTGCATCAAGGATGAGCATTGTTTCATGGGGAGCTCCGGCAATTTTTTTATTTATCACCCGGTTGATCTTTTTAAGTTCTTCCATCAGGTTTACCTTTGTATGCAGGCGCCCGGCCGTATCTATAATAATTACATCAAAGTTCCTGGGAGCAGCATAATCCATGGCATCATAAATTACAGAGGAGGGATCCGCTCCCTGCTCTTTTGCAACAACATCCACCCCGACCCTTTCACCCCAGACCTTCAACTGGTCTATTGCTGCAGCCCGGAAAGTATCTGCGGCAACCAGCAGAACGCTCCGGCCGGAACGGACGAACTTGTTGGCCATCTTGCCTATAGTTGTCGTCTTTCCGACACCGTTGACCCCGACAACCATAATCACAAAGGGGCCTTTTTCCGGAAATTTCATTTCCGTAGTCTCATACCAGTCAAAAAACGACAGCATCCTTTTCTTTAGGGCGGATTTAAGTGCTTGGGGATCCTTAAGTTCCTGCCTTGACACCTTGGCGCGGATTTCATCAAGCAGGTCAAGGGTTGTATAAACACCAAGGTCGGCGGTAATGAGAATTTCTTCAAGTTCATCCAGAAGCTCTGCATCAATCTGCTTCTTTCCCAGAAACAGATTGTCTACTCTACTTACCAGAGAATCCCGGGTTTTACTCAGCCTCTCCTGCAGACGTTTGAATAATCCCTTCCGGTTGTCCTTCCCTTGCTCCTCTTCTGCAACAATTCCGGCAGATCCACTTTCCTCTCCCTGTAAAGAAATTGGGGGTGTATCCTCTGCTGTTTTTTTCTTTTTGAACCAACCTAACATTTGCTACTCCATTATTTTAAATCCAGATCAATATCCTTTCTGTTAATGAAAAATTCACCTATAAATATGCGACAGCCAGGCAAGGCCGGCCAGTAAGGGAAAAACAGAATCCAGCCAGAACTCAAGTTTTGGGCCATGGCTCACCTTACCCTTTACATATAACTGTGTTAATCCAAAAATATACGCTATTCCGGGCAGCAGCCAGAAACCTGTTACTGCCATAAGTCCAGTCAGGGGTATAATCAAAAGCATAACAACCAGCAGCAGCATTATTATATTCAGGATTTGCAGCGTTTTCTTCTCTCCTATGAATACAGGCAGGGTTTCCCTGCCCACAATCCTGTCCCCCTGCACCTCAAAAACATCAATCAGGGCGTTTCTCACAAAAACAAGAAGCATGACAAATAAAAGAACCGCCAGGGTTAACAGGTCAGGATTCTGGGAGCCTCTCCACGAGGGAAGAAGAGTTGTGACAAATCCCCAGGCTACTGCAACTAGAAATGTCTTTGAACCCGGAATTTCCTTCAAACCCCTCACTCGGATATTGGGGATAAGTGATTTGGGTATGACCTGCACACTGTATAAAACACCGAAAACAATCATGCAGCTCAGGAATAAAAACTGTTTTATGCCATGTTCAAACACCAAGGTGAGGGCTAAAGCTAGGGATAAGGCAACGGCGACAAGAAGGGTACAGCGGTACTTTTCATAAAAAAGGGCCCGCAGCGGATCATTGAATTTCTGTAATTTTCTGTCAGTAAAACGATTCAGGTTATGCATGGCAAAAAGGTAAAAAAAACTGATCAGAAAATGACTTACTCGAGGCACATTATTCTGTAGTATTTCAGCAGTGTAGGTAAGGGCTCCACCGGCCAGACTGACATATATATTTGTTGCCAGCAAAAGCCAGAGCAATTTACTGGCAGTATACTTAAGCCTGCTCTCGTCTTTACTGGGTATGGCCTCAAGTATCCTGACCACCCTGTTAATCATCCAGGTCGGGGTTGATGCACCTGCAGTCACTCCCACACAATCAAATTTAGCCAGGCTTTCAAGATCCAGTTCCTCTTCCGTTTCAACCAGAAATACCGGGCAGCCCATTCCCTCAGCTATTTCAGCCAGCCGTTGAGTATTGGCACTGTTCTTGCCTCCCACCACGACCATTGCTTCCACATTCCGGCAGAGTATACGTACCTCTTCCTGGCGCTTATGTGTTGCATCACAAATAGTATTAAATACCCGCCCCCCTGGGAATTTATCCAAAACCAGGCTGCTCAGTTCTTCAAAGACTGTTTCATCCTGAGTTGTCTGGCTTACTATTATATAAGGAGATTCAAGCTGTAATTTTTCAACATCCTCACTATTACTTACGACCTGTCCCCTGTCGCCGGCAAACCCCATCAACCCTTCAACCTCGGCATGATTGCGGTCACCAATAATAACGGTACCATATCCCTGTTTGAGGTACTTTCTGATAATGACCTGAACCCTGACCACATGGGGACAGGTCGCGTCTTTAACCTTGGCGCCCGCCATCCGGAGTTTTTCTTTTTGAACCGGGGGAACGCCGTGCGCCCTGATAATAACCGTGCCGGACTCCTCCTCAGGAATATCCTTGAGCACCTTCACGCCCCTTTCACCTAAAAGATTGAGCACCTGGGGATTATGGATTAAGGGACCAAATGTGGATACACCGGTATCCGCATTCTGGATGACATCCAAAGTAGTTTCCACCGCTCTTCTGACCCCCATACAGAATCCGGCGCTTTTTGCTAAAATAACCTTCATTTCAATTCAAACTTACTACTTTCAACTACTCAACAAATCTCATCACGCAATTACTGCTCTGCTGAACACCACCATGGACTTTATCAGACAATATTTGAAAGAGGTGCATACTAATACAATAGCTGAAGAATTAAAACTACCGGAATATTGTCCTGTGTATTACAAATAATGTTATGGAACATTTTATTTACTGCAGGTAAACAGGACAAATTTTTTCATTTGAGCCTCTTGCAAAATGAATGTTGTTGCGAGATCGAGAGAAAAGTTTCCTGTGCGAGGATAAAAGTTAAAACCACCCGGAGGCGTAGCAGCGCTACGGTGAGGACGGTTTTTAACTTGAAGACACAGCATAGGGAATTTTTAGCCGATCGGAGTAAATGTTCATTTTGCAAGAGACTCATTTTATAAAACAAATTATTTTTCAGTATAGGCATAATGATTGAAATTCATTCATTAAAACTGTCCGACAGAGACCTGGTCACAAAGTATCTCCGCAGGAATCCACCGGAAATATCCGAACATACATTTACCAACCTCTTTATCTGGCAGCCTTCCAGACCTATTTATTTTAGCGAGATTGACAACTCACTTATTTTCCTTGTTGAATCAAACAAAGGAGAAGGCGGGTATATTCTTTACGGTCCTCCTGCGGGCAATATCACCCTGCCGGAAATACTTTCTCTCTTTGAGCGGTCTGGAGGCAATAGAAAGTTAACCGGCGCTGTCCGCATTCCGGACAGGATCACGGAATTTTTACCTTCTGATAATTTTATTGTTAATGAGGACCGGGATAATGCCGATTATGTCTACGTTGTTGCAGAACTGGCTGAACTTGCCGGCCGGAAATTCTCAAAAAAACGCAACAGGATCAAGCAGTGCCTCAACAAATATTCCTGTGAATATGTCCCCATAACCCCGGGACTGCTAGCTGAATGTGAGACCATGCAGGAACACTGGTGTCATGCCAGAGAATGCGGCAGAACGCCCGGACTCTGCAATGAAGCCAACGCCATCGCCGAAGCATTTGCCCATTTTGAGGATTTCGGTCTTCTCGGCGGCGCTGTCAGAGTTGACGGCACGATACAGGCCTATGCAATTGCAGAGGAATTACATCCCGGTACGGCTGTCTGGCATTTTGAAAAGGCGATGGCCCATATCCCGGGTCTCGGCCAGCTGATCAACCAGTGGTTTTCCAAATACGGCTTGGCGGATTTCAAATTTGTTAACCGTGAACAGGACTTGGGAGTTAAGGGTCTGCGTCAGGCCAAGAAAAGCTATTTTCCCCACCACATGGTGAATAAAAACCGTATTTCTTTGTCAACCGGGGAGTCCATAGCTGCAAAAAGCATTAAGGCTCAAGGATGCGCAGCCCACGAACACTGATGGTTAAAGTGTTTAGGGGACATCTTTATAATATAAGAATGATTCACGAGATAAAATATAGCCGCTTGCTGAAATCTGAAAACCACTATCTTCGTTCAACGTGTGTATTATTAGCAATAAATGTCTGTTAAATAGCTTATAATCCAGTATGAATAGTTTTTATTTTTTATTTTTCATGATTTCCTGATAACAGGGTTCACTACGTATGTAATCTAGGTCGGGATCTCTATTTATATATTCCCTATAACCAATCCCTTTAATGATTGACTTCTTTAGCCAATCACATGCTTTTTTATTTTTTTTCATTTTTGAAAAGAAACAAGCAAAATTGTAGTAGGCTATGGCATCATCCGGCATAAGCTCAATAGCCTTGTTTATATCCTCAATAGCCCTGTCGTAAAAACCTTGTTCTATGTATACAAGCCCACGTAAAGTGTAAGAGTCTGCATCCGGCTTAAGCTCAATAGCCCTGTTTATATCCTCAATAGCCCTGTCGTAGAGGCCTTTTTTACTGTACACATGCCCGCGGTTTTTGTAGGCAACAGCAAAGTCGGGTTTAAGCTCAATAGCCTTGTTTATATCCTCAATAGCCCTGTCGTAGAAACCTTGTTCACTGTACGCATTCCCGCGGTTGTTGTAGGCAATAGCAAAGTCGGGTTTAAGCTCAATAGCCTTGTTTATATCCTCAATAGCCCTGTCGTAAAAACCTTGTTCTATGTATACAAGCCCACGTAAAGTGTAAAAGTCTGCATCCGGCTTAACCTCAATAGCCTTGTTTATATCCTCCCTAGCCTTGTTTATGTCCACAATAGCCCTGTCGTAAAGGTTTTTATCTATGTACAAAAACCCACGTAAAGTGTTAGAGTCTGCATCCGGTTTAACCTTAATAGCCTTGTTTATATCCTCAATAGCCTTGTTTATGTCCTCAATAGCCCTGTCGTAGGGGCTTTGAGCATAGTATGCTTTCCCGCGGTTTTTGTAGTGGTAATACTTTTGACTCCCCTCTTGGTTTATAGAATCAGGACAAACCTCAATTTGCTTATCATGTTCTCCTCTTTTTCCATACTCATAACACCAATCTGTATTAGCTTTCGTTACGTTAACCCACAGGCAGGTAATTATGATAGAAAATAACATGCTCTTCAGCACCTGAATATCTCCTCTTCATGTGGCAATGGCTGAACTCTTCCCCACCCACGGGTAATATTGAAAAAATGAAATTTACCATTCGACATTTGCATCGGCGCTCCATCACGGCTTGTCCCGGCCAGAGTTGAGCGAGCCGAGAAAGAACATCCGACCGAAATATTTTTATAATAACAAAAATCTCTTTTTTCACTATTTGAGATCCTTGTTTTTAATTTATTAGGTTTGCGGGAGGATAAAATATATGTAAAGTTCGTCCTATGAAACTCATAGAACGTAAAGAATGCTGGAGAGTTACCTGGATCGGATGGATGGGTGTCCTTACTTTTGGGGCCTTCCTTCTGCTCTTGTTTCTATTTACTATTCATCCGTTCCTGGCGCCTACGAAGACGGTTGCCGCGGATATCCTCATCGCGGATAACTGCCTCGTGGATTATGGCCTAAAAAATTATCGGATGAGTTCAGGTCCAAGAATTATTCGTTGATTCTTTGTGCCGGAGGCCTGTTGCCGTTAGGGAATCCTTTGGTTGAATATAAAACCTCGGCCGAACTGAGCGCTACCATATTAAAAAAATTTGGAATTAATGAGAAGGCAATTGTTTCGATACCTCCTAAGCCGGTAAAAAGAGATAGAACTTTCGCTTCCGCCCTGGCTGTCAAAAACTGGTTGGCCCAAAAAAACATTCAGCCCAAGGGAATAAACGTATTTTCGTCCGGACCCCACTCAAGAAGAAGTTGGATGCTATTCAAGGAAGCTATAGGCGAAGAAATACCTGTCGGGATAATTGCTTGTGAAAATCGCGGATACGATCCAAAGAGATGGTGGGAAACAAGCAGTGGCGTACGGGTAGTCCTTGACGAGACAATAGCTTATCTATACGCAAAGCTGCTATTTGACCCGGAGAGGGTCAGGGAAGAAATCGCAACTGAGTAACTTCAGTGGCATTCTTGGTAAACACTTACTTGATTTAGCACTCGTAAACGGTTTGACTCAATAATTTCCCTACCGTAACGATACGCCGATTGAAATGATGGCGAAACTTTAGGATAACTTCATTCAGTGGTTCCAGGGGAACAAATCAAAATAAACCGAAATCCGGCGCCCCAAGCGTAAGGCAATTGCCGTGCCTCAGTCGAACACAAAAATTGCAGGCACGGTTAAAATTTTCACCCACAACATTTTTTTGTGATTCCGGGAGCATATCCAAGTGAAAGGACTGAAGACTCTCTGTTAGTTCATCAATATTGGTTGATTGTTTTCCTCAACTCTGAATTGCTGAGAAGCTGGATGTGTTACAGTTATAAGGAAGAACCGGTCAGGCTATAGTATACCTATGCCTGATCGGTGATGACGCAATAAATGGAGCACATCCAGCTTCTCACTGCTTCCGGTCTTTTTCCAGGGCGATATCCAGAGCCTCCTCGATGCTCTGGACCAGGTGGAATTTAATTCCCTCTTTGACATTATCCGGAAGTTCAATTACATCCTTTTCATTAAGATGGGGAAGAATAACATCTTTAATCCCCGCCCTGACAGCAGCGATAACCTTTTCCTTGATCCCGCCGACCGGCAGCACATCACCACGCAAAGTAATTTCTCCGGTCATGGCCACATCCTTCCGCACCGGCCTGCCGGTAAAAAGCGAGGTAAGCGAAACCACCATGGCTACCCCGGCTGAAGGACCGTCTTTGGGAATGGCTCCTTCGGGTACATGAACATGGGTGTCGGTTTCTGCAAAGACAGCATCTTCAATAGCAAATTGAGACGCCTTGGCACGCAGAAAGGTCATGGCCGCAACGGCCGATTCCTTCATCACCTCACCGAGTTTGCCGGTAAGAGTAAGTCCGCCCTTGCCCGCCATTCTGGCCGATTCGATAAACAGGATATCGCCTCCGACCGGTGTCCACGCCAGTCCAGTCGCCAGGCCGGCCCCCCAGGTTCTGGCCATAATCTCTGGAAAGAAACGGATGGGACCGAGATATTTCTGCAGATCCTTTGTATCGATTGCCGCCTTTTCAGTGGAACCTGCGACAATATCTTTGGCGACACCGCGGCAGATCGCCGCCAGTTTCCTTTCAATATTCCGCACACCCGCCTCCCGTGTGTAGGAACGGATAATATTGCGGATGGCATCATCCGTCAGTTCCAGATCATCCTCGGTCAGACCATGTGCCTCAAGCTGTTTTTCTATCAGGTGCTCTTTGGCGATCATCAGTTTCTCGTCTTCCGTATAGCCCGGGAGTTCAATAACCTCCATTCTGTCACGCAGCGGCCCCGGTATGGTATCGATAATATTTGCCGTGGTGATGAACATTACCTTAGACAGATCAAAAGCTATTTCCAGATAATGATCAGCAAAGGAGAAATTCTGCTCGGGATCGAGCACTTCAAGCAGGGCTGAAGAGGGATCACCCCTGAAATCCATGCCCAGCTTGTCAATTTCATCAAGCATGAAAAGAGGATTGTTTGAACCGGCCTTACGCAGGCTCTGGATTATCCTGCCGGGCAGAGCACCGATGTATGTCCGCCGGTGCCCCCTTATTTCCGCTTCATCCCGGACACCTCCCAATGAAATACGCACAAACTTTCTTCCAAGGGCGCGGGCAATGGATTGGCCGAGAGACGTTTTGCCTACTCCCGGAGGCCCCACAAAACAGAGGATGGGGCCGTGCATATCCTGCTTAAGTTTTCGCACGGCGAGAAACTCGATTATCCTCTTCTTGATCATTTCCAGGCCGTAATGATCCTTATCAAGAATGCTTTGGGCCTCATTAATATCTATCGTGTCAGTGGTGGAAACCTCCCATGGCAGGTCCAGAATCCACTCGAGATAGGTCCTGGCAACAGTATACTCCGGCGAAGAAGCCGGTATCTTTGCAAGTCTGTCCAATTCCTTTTCCGCAGCCTTACGGGGCTCCTCGCCCAGTTTTGCCTCTTCCACCCTTTGCCGGAGTTCCTTGATGTCGGCATTTTCATCCTCCTCACCAAGTTCCTTGCGTATCGCTTTCAACTGCTGTCGCAGGAAAAACTCGCGCTGCTTATCATCCATATCCTCCTTCACGGCTTTCTGTATCTCGTTGCTCATCTCAACGGTTTCCAGCCGTTTGGCAAGTTCTTCCGTTACCCTGCGGAGCATTTCCTTAAGCTCCACGATCTCAAGAATTTTCTGCTCTTCCGCCAGGGGCAGGTTTAACTGGGAGGCGATTAAGTAGCCGATATAAAAAGGATCAGAAATTGCCGCTACCGTCATATACAGTTCTGGAGGCAGCTGGGAAAGGGTGACCATTTTTTTAAACTGGTTGCGCAGGTTAAGGATAAGGGCATCAATTTCCTTATCCTTCTCCGTCTTCATTTCAAGCACCTTGACCCGGGCTTTGAGGTATGGCTCCAAAGTCGTATATTCCAGGATCTGTATTTTTTTCACTGCACTCATTACCACCTGATAGAGGCCTTCCTGTGACTTTATCAGCTTGTGGATATAGCAGGCGACCCCGGTAGAATAGAGATCATCTGCAACATTCTTGGAGGATTCATTCTCAGATATTTTTTTATGCGAAACAACTGCAATCATTCTGTCCTGAAGAAGGGCATCGTCGATCAACTGCTTTGATGATTTATTGGATATCTGAAGGGGGAATCCCATCCCGGGGAAAAAGACAAAATCATTAAGCGGCAGAACAGAAAGTTCATCGGGTATGGGCAGGTCCGCCGGGTTCACATTGGACAGCTTCTCAGTTGATGTATTATCATCAGCCATAATATATTATCCAAATTTTAAGTTAAGGCAGGGAACAATTTTTTGTATCTTTCGGCAGCTTGATTTCCAGAATGCCGTTCTGACAGCTGAAAGTGGTCTCAGATACATTAACGGAAACCGGAAATGCAATGGTACGTTTGAAATAGCCCATTTCAATCTCCAGTTGATGAATACAGCAGACATTA
>JAFDCR010000254.1 GCA_019312685.1 Deltaproteobacteria bacterium
ATCAATATCAAGCCTGTTAAACCTGCAGTTGCAGTAGGTCAACTGGCCGTTACACCAGGGACAGATCTCAACCGGACAACCAAGGGTATGGAATTCCCCTTCAGCTGCATGGCAGGATGGACACAGGTTTGAGTCGGGAGTATAGGGTTCATATTCCTTCAGCTTTTCGGGTTTTTCCGTAAGGGCCAAAAGTTCCTTATTATCAGCATAACCGAAAAAATCCAGCAGTTCCCGGTCGATAATACCTTCTGCCAGGGTGCCGATTATATGGGCAGCCTCATTATTGACTACGTAAATGTATTGCATCCCGTTACCGGTCAAGGCACAGAGCAGAAAAACACCCTGCCGGCGTGTCAGAAAACACAGGCTTAGTACTGAATCATCTTTACCTTCCGGCAACTGGATATAAAAATTGTGCAGCAGGTTCAAGGCGATAATATCTGAATTGTATTTTGCCAGCAATGCCTCCGCAGCATCAACCCGTTCTTCAGGCACGGCATACTTCATCAGAAATTGAATATCGTCCAGACGCTGGGCAATTGTTTTCAGTGTATTCATTTATTTGAAAACCAGAAGATATTTCCCAGGGCAATCTTCATTACTTCACACCGGCCCTGGTTATTTCATCAATCCAGCACCTTGTTTCCGCCGCAATATCCTTTGCCTGCGTTAGAGCTGTTACAACAGCTATCCGCCGTGCTCCCTTTGCAACAAGATCCTCTATATGATCCCTTTTGATTCCTCCCATAACTGTAAAAGGCAGGTCACTAAGAGAGGAAAACTTTTCAATTGCCTCCGACCCCAGATAAGGTGTCAGGTTTTTCTTTGTTTCAGTTTCATAAAGCGGCCCGATATTAAAATAGGATGCTCCTCTTATTTTTGCGCTTGCCGCCTGCTTCGGTTCATTACATGAAACTCCGATAATCATGTCCGGGACAATTTCTCTTACCTTTTCTGCAGGCAGGTCTTTGTTCCCCAGATGAACACCGTCCGCACCAGCCAACAGGGCAATATCAACCCGGTTGTTAACAATGAACAGTGTCCCGGCCAAATTTGTTTTTTCCCTGAATATCAGGGCCTTCTGGTAGAAACTGCGGTCATCTGAAAATTTATCCCTGAGCTGTACTATTTTAGCCCCGCCTGCGAGAACTCCCTCAAGCCATTGGATATCAGAACGGCCATTAGCAAGGGGTTCACAGGAAACCGGGTATATGGTGACCTTGTCGCGGAAAAAAATTAATTTTTCTTGATATGTTGCATTTTGGGGAAACATTAATTTTCCATATTACTTCATGTTGGTTTCAATTATTCTCTTGTTAACCTCGTATGAAAATCTCTGCTCACAGGTATGCCGGATTAATTGAAGCTCCCCGCAGCAAGCTGCAGGGAATCTTCTACGTAAGGAAGTTGACTTTATCAAATTCGCTCGCTAATCGTGTTCAAATGACTTATCAGGCCCCCTTGATTCATGAGAAATATTTGCGCTTAAAACTTTTTTCCTCTATACTATGAAATTTGCTATCAAAAGTCATCCCGGACAACGAAATTATTTTCTTAAGCAGAGTTGTACGGTCACGGCAAAAACTGAATATTGAATCTTATATTCAGTTTCAATTTTAGAGAATTGTTTTCCAATACAGTTATAACTTAGGTTGATACTTATGAAAGATAAATTTTTCACTGGAAAAAATGCGGAACTGACAATCGAAGGAAAGACTTATCCCTTGCCGATCATCGAAGGCACGGAGGGGGAGCGGGCAATCGACATTCGCGACCTGCGTAAGGACACAGGCTATATAACCCTTGACAGCGGTTACATGAACACCGGCTCCTGTGCCAGCGGCATTACCTATCTCGAAGGCAGCCAGGGAATTCTCAACTACAGGGGCTATGCCATTGAAGAGCTGGCAGAAAACTGCTCCTTTGTGGAAGTTGCCTATCTGCTGCTGCACGGATATCTTCCTACCTATGACGAACTCAGACACTTCAGTTATCTTCTCGGCCGCTTTGCCCTCATCCATGAGGATATGATCCACTTCTTCGATCATTTTCCTCCCAATGCCGCACCCATGGCTATTTTATCATCAATGGTCAACTCTCTTTCAAATTTCTATCCGGAGATGACCGAAAATCCCCTGGAAGATATTGACATCATTGCAACAAGGCTCATCTCCAAAGTGCGCACCATTGCCGCCTTTACCTATAAAAAATCCATGGGATGGCCGCTGGTCTATCCCCGTCATGACCTGACTTACTGCGCCAACTTTCTTAACATGATGTTCGATTCTCCGGTGAAGCCTTATGAGATCAACCCGGATGTGGTTTCCGCCTTGAACAAGATTCTTATCCTGCATGCTGATCACGAACAGAACTGTTCCACTTCCGCCGTGCGGCTTGTCGGCAGCGCCAGGGTGAATCTCTATGCCTCGATCTCAGCAGGAATAAGCGCCCTTTGGGGCCCCCTGCATGGCGGCGCCAACCAGGCCGTTGTTGCAATGCTTGAGGACATCTATGCCTCGGATGGTGATTATGAAAAATATATTAAAAAGGCCAAGGATCCGAATGATCCGTTCCGTCTGGTCGGATTCGGTCACAGGGTTTACAAAAGTCATGACCCCCGGAGCAGAATAATCAAAAAAGCCTGCGACGAGGTTCTTGTCACTCTGAAAGTTTCCGATCCACTGCTGGACATTGCCAAGGAGCTTGAAGAGGTGGCTCTCAATGACGAATACTTTCTTGAACGTGGCCTCTACCCCAATGTCGACTTTTACAGCGGTATTATTTACCGGGCCATAGGCATCCCGAGCAACATGTTCACCGTCATGTTCGCCCTGGGCAGACTGCCCGGCTGGATAGCTCACTGGAAGGAGATGTGGGACGACCCGAACTGGAGGATCAGCAGACCCCGCCAGGTCTATGTCGGACCTGAACACCGGCCTTTTATCCCCATGGAGGACCGTGTCGAAGAAGACCATGAAGAACCCGACATTTACTGATGGATTTTTATAGTTCTGTTATTGGTTTGACTTGACGGGCTTTTCTAGGGGATAGTTGCGTTTGATAAATTCAATCTCATCTGATCTGCTTTTCACTTCACCGTCCAGCTTTGCCTCAAGCAGATGGGTAAGGATGGTTTTATAGATCGGTCCGCTTTTGTAACCCATTTTTTTCAAATCGGCTCCATGGACATCGGTTTTATAATGACGCAGGTGGGTGACAAAATGTGAGACCGCTTTTTTCGCCGTTTTCTTTCTGGCCATGGCAATGATATACAGAAGACTTTCATGGCTGCGTTCCTGCAACAGCCAGTAAATTTCACTGGGACGCAATCTTCTGGTCCTCCCCAGTTCCTTGAGAATTTTATCCGTCGCTTCCTTTTCCTTTAAAAGCTCTTTTTTAAATTTTGGAGAAAATTCAAATTTCATACAGAAGACCTTCAGGTCACTGTATGTGGAATTTGCCAGGATGGCAAAAATATATACCAGCCACTGTCGGCAGGGCTCATCCAGATAAAGAAGTTTATACCAGGCCATAGCACGCTGGGTCTCAATTAAATTCTTTTCCATCCGTTTATCAAGTTTGAGTCCGGGAAGAATGAATTTGAGCAGATTGAATTCTGCCATCCGACGGATGGCCGGAATGGGATTTTCTTCTGAAAAGATAAGCTTTAATTCCGTGAAACAGCGATGGCCGAAAAACCTGTTGAACAGGTTCATCTTAACCGCATTTTTTAAAAGTTTTTCCGTATGTTTGCCAATGGCAAACCCCATACGCTGTTCAAAACGGATTGCCCTGAATATTCTTGTGGGATCCTCCACAAAGCTCAAATTGTGTAGAATCCTGATACGTTTTTCCTTAATATCCGTCTGGCAGTTAAAGAAATCCACCAGGGTGCCGAATTTTTCCGGATGTAGATTAATGGCCATGGCATTAATGGTAAAATCGCGGCGGTATAGATCCAGTTTCAGGGAAGAAAGCTCCACGGTCGGCATGGCAGCGGGATACTCATAATACTCAAGCCGGGCGGTAGCCACATCAATATTAAATCCATCGGGCATGATAACCAGAGCTGTACTGAATTTTTCATGGGTACGGACCGCTCCCCCGAAATGCTCAGCCAGCTTTTTGGCAAACTTGATGCCATCACCTTCAATCACGATATCCAGGTCCAGGTTTTTTATACGAAGCAGAAGATCCCGGACAAATCCTCCCACAGCATAAGCGGTATAGCCGTTTTCTTCCGCCACCTCCCCTATGGTCCGCAGAAGGACTATAACCTCTTTGTTGAGAACCTCGATGATCAGGCTGTTTACATTTCTGTGCCGCTCTATGTAAGAGCGTTCATCTGAATCAATCAGATGCCGGGGTTGAAGGGCCGGATCATTTATGAGAAGGTTGAGCAGGTCGGTCCTGGTAATAACACCTTTTAATTCATTGGTATCCACTACCGGGATCAGACGCTGACGATGCTCTATGATCAGCTCCTGAATATCGGCAAGGGATGCAGAACTCGGCAAAGTTTGCACATCTGTGGTCATGTAATCGCTTACCGGCAGATCTCCCAGGTTGTGGAAAATCGCCTTTTCCGCCACGCGCCTTGAAATTATACCGAGCAACTCAAATTCCTTTCTGACGACAGGCAACACAGTAATGTCATATCTGGTCAACACCTGGTTGGCATTTTTTATCGATATATTAGGCGGTACAGTAATAGGGGGATGCGACATCAATTCCCCGGCCAGGCTTTGCGGTCGGACATGCTTGTTAAGAAGACGAATGAGCTTTTCTTCCGCCTCTATCATTGTCATGTTTTTTAACGTTGCTGAAGCTGCCGAGGCATGACCGCCGCCGCCGAAATCCATGGCAATCTCACCGACATTGACTTCCGGCACACGACTTCTTGCGATGAGATAGATTCTATCCTCCATGCCGGCCAGGGCAAACAAAACATTCAGATTTTCCATAACCATAAAATGCCTGACCAGGAGGGCAAATTCATCCACGTATTCTTTCAAGTCGATCTTGGCTACAACTATATCAATTCCCTGGATTGTATAATTAATTGCCGACTTTATAAGTTCGTTTAAAAGCCCCAGTTGTTGAACGTTCAGTTCACGTGAAATCGACTGGGAAACAGTATGCAGGTTGGCCCCCTGTTTCAGAAGCCAGGCGGCTGCGTCAAGGTCTTCAGGGGTTGTTGTGAGATAGTTGAATGAGCCTGTATCCTCATATATTCCCATTGAAAGAAGTGTAGCCTCATCGCCTGTAAGCGGTATACCCTTTTCCCGAAAAAGCTGGGTGAATATCGTTGATGTGGAGCCTACGGGCCTGACGACCTCAAGATCACCTTTTAAATCCCCTGGAGAATCAGGATGGTGGTCATATAAATGAAGTTTAATCCCAGGGTTTTTCAGGCATTTTGCAAAATTACCAAGCCTCCTTGCCTGTCTTGTATCAACAACAATCAGTTTTGTAACCTTTTTTAGTGGAATCTGTTTCTGACGTTTGAAATCGTGTAAGTAATGACTCGCCTGGACAAAAAACTCCCTGATGTTCTTTTCCTGGGAACCTGCGAATGCCATAACCGCATCAGGATAGAACTTCTTGGCAGCCACCATGGAGGCAAGGCTGTCAAAATCAGCATTCATATGGGTGGTTATGACTTCCATAAATATAAAGGATTCAAGGGGTCAAGGGGTCGAGGGGTCGAGGGGTCGAGGGGTAAAAAATTTAACTGAATTAATGAATACCCTCCAGATCCTACAAAAGGCCCAAAAGCAATACATTAACTTTTTACCTTGAATCCCCGAATCCTTGAACCCTGTTTTTTTCATCTTATCTAATGGGTGCATGATTGCCAACAAGCAAATACAAGACAATATGAATCCAACAATCATCCTCTGGGATGAAATTTCTTATGAATGCTTTTGAGACGGCTTTGTTCAACATGCGTATAAAACTGGGTTGTAGATATATCTGAATGGCCCAGCATGAGCTGAACCGACCGAAGGTCAGCACCGTTTTCCAGAAGATGCGTCGCAAATGAATGCCGAAGCGCATGGGGACTTATATCCTTGTTAATACCTACCTGCCGGGCAATATCTTTCAATATCTGCCAATAGCGATTTCTTGTCATTGCTTTACCCCGGTTGGTTACAAACAGTGACGGGCTGGTTTTGCCGCGCAGCAACTGCGGCCTGACATTATCCAGATAATCATCCAGTAAGACCCTGGCCTGCTCACCTATGGGCACAAGCCTTTCCTTGCTTCCCTTACCCAGCACCCGCAGGTTGCCGCTATGGCGGTTATAGCTGATAAGAGGCAGTTTTACGAGTTCGGACACCCTGAGCCCTGTTGCATACAGCAGGCTGAGCATCACATGATTTCTCGCCTCAAGAACCTTGCCGCTGTCCTGTTTTTCAGTTATTTCCAGAAGGGCATCCACCTCACTGATTGTCAGGGTTTTTGGCAGAATTCTTCCCTGCTTTGGGTGCTCGATCATAGAGGTCGGATCAGAGTCAATATAGTTTTCAGCCAGGAGAAATCTGAAAAAGGTTCTCAAAGTAGATATCTTTCTTGAAATTGAGCGGGATGAAAGGCCTCTTCTTCTACACCAGGAAATATAATCCCTGATATCCGACTTTTTTATTTGATTCGGGCCTGTGATTGTTTTTCTGTCCAGAAATACAGCAAAGGAGTTAAGATCATAACGATATGATCGATTATAGGTGTTTGGTGCCAGACGGCGGGCTGCTGATAAATATTTTAGGAATAAATCCTGGTAGGAATATAGTGGACTCTGCTCTGGAAATAATATTTGGGCGCCCCCATTTTCCCGGGAGCGCTTCCTGAATTTCTTTTTTGCCTTATCAGCCATTCGCCATGTTACTCATGAACTATATCATCGGCCTGAGGCTGAAAATATAATCTAAGCTTTACGATGCCTGAATTTCCGCATTTTCCGTTTGGCCTCAGCCTGCTTCCGTCGCTTTTTAACACTTGGCTTTTCGTAATACTCGCGGCGTTTTAATTCCCTCTTAATGCCATCCATCTGGAGTTTTTTCTTCAGTTGCCTGATGGCATATTCTATATCGCCTCTTACCTCTACTTCTATCATTTTCTCTCCAACTTCTCTTAATAAATTGTTGATTTAAATATTTAAAATAACAAAATTTCCCTTAAATATCAATATTTCAAAAACGGAAGTCGGAGATATTAAAGGGAAAAGGTCCTTATGTCAATGGCTTTTTATTCAGACAGCAGCAGGCTGCTTACAGGTATTCTCTCTGCATCTCACACTGCATAGCGCTGACGCTGTTCTGCGACAGGTCTAAATTATGATTGTCCCCCGGTTATGTAAATATCTTTCCAGGATTCAGAATATTGTTTGGATCAAAAAGTAATTTGATTTTACCCATAAGAGCAAGAGAAGTCTCATCAAGTTCCAAAGATAGAAAAGGTGCCTTGGTTATACCAACACCGTGCTCTCCAGAAAGGGTTCCGTTTAAGGTCATTACATGGTTGAAAAGTTTTTTTTGGGCTTCCCGGCCTTTATCATTTTCGTCCCGGTTATCCTTGTCAACCATTATATTGACATGGATGTTGCCGTCACCTGCATGCCCGAAAGTGAGGATCACAATACCAAGCTCCTGAGACAGTTTTTCAGTAAAATCAACCAACAGTGGGATCTTTGACCTGGGGACAACTACATCCTCTGATATTTTATGGGGGCGAAGTTTAAAAGTTGCCGGTGATATCGACTTTCTGGCCTTCCAGAGATTTTCGACCTCACTCTCATTTTTTGCCTGTTTTACCTCTAGGATTGAAGGATACTTTTTCCTGTCAGCCAACAATTCTAAAAGTTTTTCTCCCTGTTCCGCAGTTGACTTATCGTCACCGTCAACCTCTATCAGGAGCAGGGCCCTGGTTCTTTGCGGCAAATCAAGGGGCAGATAGTCATTAACAACACTCAAAGCTGTTCCGTCCATATATTCAAGGGTCTTGGGTATAATTCCGCTCTTGAGAATCTCTGAAACCAGAACCGTTGCCTGATGTAGGTTTTCAGTCAGCACCAGAAAAGTTTTTTTATGGCTTGGCAACGCTATCAATCTGACCACAATTTTACTTATGATGCCTAAAGTACCTTCTGAACCGATAAAAAGCCGGGTTAAATCATACCCCACGACCCCTTTTGCTGTTCTTACTCCTGTATGCATAAGGCTGCCGTCGGGTAAAATCACCTCCAGACCGAGGACATAATCCCTGGTTACACCGTACTTTACCGCACTCGGCCCGCCTGAACATTCAGCCACATTGCCGCCCATGGTACAGAAATCACTGCTCGCAGGGTCCGGAGGATAATAAAGCCCTTCTTTTCTGACAGCAGCTTGGAATTGACCTGTAATCAAACCGGGCTCAACAACAGCGACCTGGTTCTCAGTATCTATCTCAAGAATCTTATTCAGCCGGCTTGTAGCAAGCACCAGTCCACCCCGGACCGGAAGAGAGCCGCCGGTCATACCTGTTCCCGCACCTCGGGGTATTACCGGGAAAAGCTCCTGGTTGGCAAGCTCCATGATAAAGCAGATCTCGGCTGCAGAACCGGGAAATGCAACAGCATCGGGCATGAATTCCATGCCGGTACCATCATATGAATAACACATGAGATCCTCTCCGGCTGTTGCAAGATGCTTTGCCCCGACAATTGCCTCTATCTTTTTTATAGTATTTTTATCCATATACTCTGTGTTATGAAAGAATACGGTATAAATGTCAACGGGCAATTCTCAATTGAAAAGTAAAGTTGAAGCAGTTATTCTCCAAACAACAACCATTCAACTCAACAGGTGTTTTCCATGAAAAAAATACGACTTGCGCTGCTGGCCGGTGGAAGATCAGGGGAAAGAGAAGTTTCTCTCAAGGGAGCGGAAGAGGTTGTTAAGGCCCTCGATCCCCAAAAATATGAAGTCAGACGCTATGATCCTGCAACAGACCTTGGATTACTGGCAGCGGAGGCCGATAACCTTGATGCGGCCTTTATCCTCCTGCACGGCCCCTTTGGTGAAGATGGGACGGTCCAGGGCTTTCTCGATCTTCTGGATCTCCCGTACCAGGGATCAGGCGTTCTGGGAAGCGCCATAGCAATGGACAAAAACCTGGCCAAGATCCTTTACAGGAACAATGGTCTGAAAATCCCGGAATGGTATATGGCCGATACTGATGATATTGACAATCCAAGTAAAATACTGGGGAAACTCGGCTTACCCCTGGTTATTAAACCGGTTACCCAGGGTTCGAGCCTCGGCATGACCATTGCCCATTCCGAAGATGAAATCGCAGAAGGTTTGCGGAAAGCCTTTGCAATCGACAACCGGGTAATGGTCGAGGAGTTTATTGAAGGCCGCGAAATAACCGGCGGAGTACTGGGTAACAATGAATTGATCCCTCTTCCTTTGGTTGAGATCATTCCGGGAGAACAATATAAGTTCTTTGATTATGAGGCCAAGTACCAGCCCGGGGCCTCAACTGAAATCTGCCCGGCGGAACTTGATGAGCCATTAACAATCAGGGCACAGCAATATGCCCTGACCGCACATCGGGCCCTGCACCTCAGGGGATACAGCCGTACAGACATGATTGTGTCCGGTGATGATATTTACGTGCTGGAAACAAATACCATCCCCGGTATGACCCCGACAAGCCTGCTGCCGCAGGCTGCTGCCGCTGCCGGGCTTGATTTTGCAGCACTGCTTGACCGGCTCATCGAACTTGCTCTTGAGTAAAGGCCAATATATAACAATATTTACAATGAGGGTTTAATTAATACAAAAATTAGCTCATTCATGAAAAACCGAATGTGCTATTTAGAAAAAAAATATTTCCAGATAATTTGCTGCAAAAGACAAACTTTTCTGTTATCAGTTTTAAAAGATTGAAATCGTAGAGTATCGACACTTTATATCAATTGATTTCTACAGGTAAACTGCATGGATACATTGGAAAAGTTAAAAGCGCTGGAACAGGACCTTTTTCTCAAAGAGTTACTGCTTGAATCTATAGCCCAGTCATTCCAGGATCCGGTTTTTATCATTGACAGTTATGGCAAATTCGTCGATATCGTGGGCGGTAAGGAACGGTCGGCATATCACGGGGGCAAATTTCTCATTGATAAATATCTGCAGGATGTTCTGCCTGCCGAGATTGCAGATGCATTCATGCTGGCAATAAATGCAGCAATAGAGAAAAACTCATTACAGACAGTTGAATACCAGCTTGGCTCGGAAGACATTGCCGGAGCTCCTGCTGATAACCCTAAAGGCAGGCAATGGTATGAAACACGGGTATATCCTCTTAAAGCTCAGGATAACGATATAGAATCAGTAATTTTCTTCCCGATAAATATCACCCTTAGAAAAAAAATGGCGGAAGAGATAGTTGAGCTTTCCGAGACGGACCAGCTCACCAAGGTATTAAACAGAAGGTACTTCATGAAAGTGCTTGAGAATGAGTTCGCCATTGCCAAAAGATACAACAACACACTTTCAGTCCTCCATATCGCTATTGACAAACTCCAAGATATAAATGACGAATTCGGTGAGGTCGGAGGAGATGCTGTATTGAAAAGATTTGCAATTCTATGCAAGTCAACCTTGCGTGACTCCGACCTGTTTGCCAGATTCGGAGGTGCAGGTTTCATTGCCATGCTACCCAATACACCCAGCCTGGGGGCGGCAATTATTGGTGAACGCATAAGGGCTATCTCGGAAAATCTTCAAGTGGAATTTGAGGATCAGACCATCCAATTCGCAATCAGCATGGGCATAAGCCAGACCAATGAGTCCGACAAGAACTTCAATGCCGTCTTAACCAGGGCTGACTCCGCTCTCTATCAGGCTAAAACAAAAGGACGAAACAGAATAGAGATCAATTAGGCCCTTAGAACCTCTTTTCGAAATAAGGCTCCAATACTTCAGGAAGGTATACTGAACCGTCATCGCGCTGAAAGTTTTCCAGAATGGCGGCAAGGGTACGGCCGACTGCAAGGCCGCTGCCGTTCAATGTATGCACCAGGGCGCTTTTCCTGCTGTCCTTCGGTCTGTAGCGCACTCCGCCCCGCCTGGCCTGAAAATCGCCGAAATTACTGCAGGATGAAATTTCCCGGTACTTGTTCTGGGCCGGCATCCAGACTTCTATGTCATAGGTTTTCACTGCAGAGAAACCAAGGTCACCACTGCACAAGGTGACAACCCTGTAAGGCAGTTTAAGCAACTGCAGCACTTCCTCGGCATCGGCCAGCAAAGATTCCAGCTCATCATTGGAGTCCTCGGGACGGGTGAATTTTACAAGCTCCACCTTATTAAACTGATGCTGCCGGATAAGCCCCCTGGTATCCTTACCGTATGAACCGGCCTCTGACCGGAAACAGGGAGTATACGAACAGTATTTGATCGGCAGCTCTTTCTCCGCCAGGGTTTCATCCCGATGGATATTTGTAACCGGCACCTCTGCCGTAGGGACAAGATACAAATCCCAGTCCTTTATTCTGAAAAGATCCTCCTCAAACTTTGGGAGCTGTCCGGTTGCGGTCATTGAAGCTGTATTGACCATAAAAGGCGGCAGCACCTCTACATAGCCGTGTTTCTGGGTATGGAGATCAAGCATGAAGTTAATCAGGGCCCTCTCCAGTCTTGAACCGAATCCCTTGAGGAGGGAAAAGCGTGCGCCTGATAATTTTGCCGCCCTTTCAAAATCAAGGATATCCAGGCCCTCGCCAATATCCCAGTGTGGTTTGGGGTCAAAAGTAAATTCAGTTATTTTTCCCCATCGTCGGATTTCAACATTTTCGCTGTCATCAATACCCTGAGGCACAGAGTCATCGCACAGGTTGGGAATCCCCATGACGATATCCTGCAGATTTTTCTCTACTGTTACAACCTGCTTCTCAAGTTCTTTTATACGGTCACCAGCCAGACGCATTTCCCGGATCAGGGGCTCCGCATCTTCACTCCGCTTTTTGAGTTCGGCAATTTCAGCAGAAACCGTCTTGCGCTTGTTACGCAGGCTTTCAAGTTCTGCAAGCAGGTCGCGTCTTTCCTGATCTACGGCCGCAAAATCCTCAATCCTGGAATCCCTGATACCACGGTGTTCCGTCTTCTCTTTAACCAGTTCCAGATTCTCTCTGATAAAACGAAGTTCAAGCATATTGGTCAGCCCTTGTCATAAACTTAACGAGCAATTTTATTCGGTTGCAGGCAACTACTTTTAGTTAAACAAACCTGTACTGTCAATTCCTTATTGATATATTATTAAATTTTGTTAATGAATCCGAATTGATCGTCAATGAAGACTCAATTAACAAGCACAATGATGTATTTTCTGGTACAAAGACTGGCTTGAAATGATTTAATAGAACAACTGCCGGATTAAACAATCGTGAATATAAACAATAATCTCATCGTATTCCTGTCAGAGCTGCGGAAATCCATCCGACTTCTCGGCTTGAGCATAATTTTAGTCACTATAGGGATATATTTCATTTCCCCCATCGTTCTGCAGCTTCTCCAGG
>JAFDCR010000255.1 GCA_019312685.1 Deltaproteobacteria bacterium
CGGCTATGCCATGAATTCCGATGCCCGTGATTTTGTTTTGCCGTATGGTCCCAGACAGGCTGAATGCATGCAGCTGGCATTGGATCGGGCCGGTCTGGGGCCAAAAGATATCCATATCATCAACACCCATGCAACCGGCACCAAGCAGGGAGATATTGAAGAATGCAATGCCATCCGTTCTATCTTCAAAGATTGTCCGGACACCTATATAAATAATACCAAAAGTATAATCGGACATGCCATGGGAGCTGCCGGGGTACTTGAACTGGCCGGCAATCTGCCGTCATTCGAGGACAACCAGGTGCATCCGACAATTAATGTTGATACACTTGACCCCGAGTGCGCCCTTAATAATCTGGTTATCAACAGGTCCCAAAAAGTTAAAACGGTTAGAACAATACTGAACAATTCATTTGGCATGGTCGGAATAAACTCGGTGGTCATTGTGCAAAAAATGACTTCTACTTGATAAGTAGGTGTGGATAAATTTTCCTAATTGTAATATTGAATGAAGATTCAATTGAAATATTCAAGTTATTCATATATATTGTTCGATTCTTAAGGAGAAATATTCAATGACAATAGATGAAATAAAAAATGTTATCCTGGAAATAATCCAGGATATTGATGATGAAGCCGATCTAACCAACCTGGACCCCAGTGAAGCGCTGCGTGATCAATTGGATCTTGATTCCATGGATTTTCTCGATATCGTCATGGAGCTTCGCAAACGCTACCAGATTCAAATACCCGAGGCGGACTATCCCCAACTCGCAACCCTAGACAGTTGTGTCAACTATTTAATGCCCCGCCTTGAAGCCGCTTGATTGAGGCCCGGTGAGAAAATATCCCTTATTGATCATTGGCGGCGGCCTCTCAGGTCTGGCAGCGGGGATACGCTTTGCCCGCTTTGGTCAAAAAGTTCTAATCCTTGAAAAACACTCCAAAATTGGCGGTCTCAACTCATATTATCATCGCCAGGGAAAACTGCTTGAAACCGGATTGCATGCTGTAACCAATTTTGCCCGGCCGGAAGACAAGCATGCTCCCTTGAACCGTTTGTTGCGGCAATTAAAGATTCCCCGCCGCAACCTTGTGCTGCATGAACAGATTTTCTCAGAAATAATTTTCCCGGGCAGGGCAAGCCTCTGCTTCTCAAATGACTTCAATTTACTCTTACAGCAGATAAAAGAAGCGTTTCCCGGCTCAACCCTGAGTTTTACTGATTTTGTCGCAGCACTTGACCAGTATGACCCTTTTGTCCTGAAGGCTAATATCTCGGCCCGTGAGTATGTTTCCTCGTTTCTCCAAGATGAACTGCTTGTCGAAATGCTCTTCTGCCCTATCATGTTCTATGGCAGCAGTGAAGAGGACGATATGGATCTCAGCCAGTTTGTCATTCTTTTCCGTTCCATTTTCCAGGAAGGCTTTTTCAGACCCCAGGGAACCATCAAGGACCTGCTCGAGCTTCTTTTAAACCAGTACAAGAGTTTCGACGGTGAGATTGAGTTGTCTGCCGGAGTTGATGAAATCTTCACTGAAAACAACAGAATATCAGGTGTCCGCACCTCTGCAGGTGAGGAAATATTATGTGACAACCTGATATCTACCGCTGGTTTTCCTGAAACCAGAAAACTTTTTCATTCTGCAGATTCAGCTAAAACATTTTCAAACTCAAACGCTGAAAAAATATCCAGCCGTTTAAGCTTCGTTGAGTCAATCTACCTTTTGGGCCAAAGTGAAATAAAATACCTGCCAAAAGACCGCACCATCATTTTCTATAACCTTGCCGATAAATTTACCTACCACCGTCCTATTGATCCGATTGATCCGTCCAGTGGTGTAATCTGCTTCCCAAACAACTTCCAAGGAACAGAAAAAGATGATGTCGTTCAACTCCGGGTCACCCATCTGGCTAACTACGATGCATGGAGAAAAGCATACGACAATAAAGATAAATCAATGTATCGAAGCATGAAAAAGTTCTGGATGGAAGAGTCTAAAAAAGTAGTTGGTGAAATTATTGGGAATTGTATTGAAAACATTGTATATGAAGACTCCTTTACACCTGTGACAATTGAAAGGTATACTTCCAAGTTACAGGGAGCGGTTTACGGCAGTCCGGATAAGATCAAGGACGGAAGGACTAACTTTGAAAACCTTTATATTGCCGGAACCGATCAGGGATACCTGGGGATAATCGGCTCAATGTTAAGTGGAGTTTCAATGGTGAACCAGCACATCCTCAACAAGACTTAAAATACCTTTAAAAGATATTACATATGCTTCATAAAACAGTAAACGGCGCAGGTGAACGTTATGATGTTATCGTAATCGGTTCAGGACTCGGTGGACTTACCTCTGCAAATCGTCTAGCCAGAAGCGGCCACAAGGTCCTGCTGCTGGAACACCACCATCAGCTTGGAGGCCTGGCTACATGGTTCAAACGCAAAGGACATATCTTTGATGTCTCGCTGCACGGTTTTCCGTATGGCATGGTTAAAACATGCCGTAAATACTGGAACCGGAAGATTATGGAATCCATTGTTCAACTGAAAAAAATCGTTTTCGACAACCCCCAGTTTTCCCTGACAACGACATTTGACCGTCAGGACTTTACAAAAATCCTTATTAATAAGTTTAAAATCTCCCAGGCCACTATTGATGATTTTTTCAATACAGTCGCCGCCATGAACTTTTACGACGATCAAAGCATGTCCACCCTGGACCTGTTTGAAAAATTCTTCCCCGGGCGGGACGATGTCCATCGTCTGCTCATGGAACCGATAACGTATGCCAACGGGTCAACTTTGATGGACCCTGCCATAACCTACGGCATAGTCTTTTCGAATTTCATGAATAAGGGCGTTTTTACCTTCAAGGGGGGCACTGACCATTTAATCGGTATGATGACCGATGAACTCTTAAAAAACGGAGTAACAATCTGCAAGAATTCCAAGGTTGACCGGATTGTCTCGGAAGGCGGCAGGGTCAGGGGTGTTCAGGTCGGTGACCGTTTCATTGCCTCGGCAACCGTGGTCTCTAACAGCGGCATTCTCAACACGATCTATGACCTTGCCGGCGAAGATACCTTTCCGGAGGAATTTTTGGAAAAGGTTAAACCAGTCAGGGTCAATACTTCGAGCTGCCAGGTTTATATAGGTATAAAGAAGGAAGAGCAGATTGATGACATTGGGGACCTGCTTTTTGTTTCAACTGCCAAAGAATTTTCATCCGACGAACTCCTTGACATGCATACCAGGAGCAGAACATTTTCTCTCTACTACCCCAAAACCAGACCGGATCATAACCGCTACACGATAGTTGCTTCAATGAACAGCAAATTCGACGACTGGGCCGGTCTGGACGATAGTAAATATGAAGCTGAAAAGCAGTCCTTGATTGAAAGGACACTTGTTGACCTTGAACGTTATATTCCTGACATCAGACAGAAAACAGACTGGCTTGAGGCGGCAACGCCGAAAACAATTCACCGTTATACCCTCCATACAAAAGGGACATCATTCGGAACAAAATTTGAAGGCCTTGATATATCACGGTCCATTTTCAAGGCTTTACCCGGTCTTTTTCATGTGGGATCAGTCGGAATCATCATGTCAGGCTGGCTCGGAGCAATTAACTACGGGGTAATCGTGGCCAACGATGTAGATGGGTATATCAGGAGCCTCTAGGGGTAATATTCTGACTGCACCCATTAACTATGCATTTATCTTAAGGAAAAGACATGACTGACTTTAAGGGGAGAAAAGTTTTAATCTCAGGTGCAACCCGGGGAATAGGAAAAGCCGTTGCCAAGGCATTCCTGGAGGCGGGTGCCATTGTAGTCGGCGTGTACGGTTCCAACCGCAAGGCAGCAGAGACCTTCTCGCAGGAATGGACTGACAATACATCCTTTCAGGAAAACAGACTTTTTTTGCACCAGTGCGACATATCGGACGAATCCTCTGTCCTGAAACTCTTCAGCAGCATTGAAGATCAGTTCGATACCCTTGATATCCTGGTGAATAATGCCGGTATCCGCAGAGACGCCATCTTGGCAATGATGCAGTCCGACGACTGGCACCGGGTAATAGATGTCAACCTGACCGGCACATTCAATATGTCTAAACAGGCTGTACTTCTCATGTTGAAACAGAAATACGGTAGAATCATTAATATCACCTCACCCATGGCCCATATGGGATTTGCCGGACAGGCCAATTATGCCGCTTCCAAGGCAGGCCAGATAGGCATGATGCGGTCCCTGTCAAAAGAAACGGCAAAAAGAAAAATAACGGTCAATTGTATTTCACCAGGTTTTATCGATACCGAACTGCTTACAGGTTTGAGCGACGATCAATTACAACAATATAAGAAAATGGTGCCCATGAAGCGTTTCGGCAAGCCCGAGGAAGTCGCAGCTGCGGTTCTCTTTCTGGCCGGCGAGGAAGCATCGTACATAAACGGTGCGGTTCTGGAGGTTACAGGTGGTCTATAGCCCTGAAATCTATGAGGCAATTCCCCACAGACCTCCCTTTCTCTGGATCGATTCCGTCATTTCATATGACACCGGGATGATTATTACGGAAAAGTTCATTTCTCCGGACCTTGATATCTTTAAGGGACATTACCCGGATTACCCCTTAATGCCTGGCGTTCTGCTTTGTGAGGCCGTTTTCCAGACAGGCGCCCTCTTTATGGCAAAAATGTTAATTGACTCAGGCCAATCAGCAGAAATGGTCAAACAGGCCCCGGTGCTCACCAGGATAAAAGGAGCGAAATTCAAAAAAGAAGTAA
>JAFDCR010000256.1 GCA_019312685.1 Deltaproteobacteria bacterium
CCCTCATAGCGGCAGGCGGCATCACAGACGGGTACGATATGGCGGAAATGATGGAAAAATACGGGGCTGACGGCGTACAGGTTGCCTCCCGCTTTGTCCTGACAAAAGAATGCTCGGTATCCGATGCCTTCAAACAGGCCTATCTCAATGCCAAAAAGGAAGATGTTGCACTTATCCGCTCCCCCGTTGGCTTGCCTGGCCGGGCCTTGCGGACACCCTTTGTCGACAGTATGGAAGCAGGTGACGAGATAAAAGCTAAAGACTGCAAGTATAAGTGCCTGAAAAAATGTGACCATTTTTATTGCATATCTGAAAGACTTATTATGGCAAGGGACGGCAACATTGATGAAGGGCTCGTTTTTTCAGGTGAAAATGTATACAAAATGAAGGAAATTCTTTCCGTTAAAGAAGTATTTGATATGTTTATCTCCCAGGCTGAATCTGTTTACAGGGAACCTGAAGCCTCCTGAGTCCTTATGTCATCCTGCTGAAGATACTTTAAGCCATGCCTACTTCCCCGGGAACCGGAAGCAAGTTACCAGAAAATAATCCGAAACCCCGCATTATTCCAAGGTCGGAGCATCCGATATCGAGAAAAAATATTGACCGGGAAGCGCTGAAGGTAATGTACCGTTTGCGTGATACCGGTTTTACAGCCTATCTGGTCGGCGGAGGGGTCCGGGACCTCTACCTTGGGGAAAAACCAAAAGATTTTGACATCAGCACCAATGCCAAGCCCGGTCAACTACGGAAAATTTTTAAAAACAGCCGCCTGATAGGCAGGCGCTTCAGACTGGTGCAGGTATTTTTTCATGGGGGCAAGATCATAGAGGTTTCCACTTTTCGCTGCCGGAGTGAATACGATCTTAATGGAGATAAAGGTTCAGAAGAAACCGTTCTTGCCTCCAACAACACGTTTGGTTCCCCTTCTGACGATGCCTTCCGGCGTGATCTGACAATTAACGGCTTATTTTATGAAATAGAAAACTTTACCATTATTGACTACACAGACGGTGTAAATGACCTGAACAAGGGTATTATCCGTCTTATCGGAGAACCGAACACGAGGATCCAGCGGGACCCTGCCAGAATGCTGCGGGTCATCCGCCATGCGGCCCGTAACAACTTTACCATTGACCGCGGGACCTGGCAGGCGGTTATTGACCACAAAAAAAAACTGAACCTCTGTCCCATCTCCAGGATCAGGGACGAATTGATGAAAGATCTCCGCAGCACAGCATGCAGAAACTGGGCAGAGCTGGTCATGGAAAGCGGTATTTTGTATGTAATTGTTCCTTTTTACAGGGATGTTCTTGATCCTCCTGAAAACAATCAGAACCGCCGACTCTTTCTTGCCATTCAGGCCTGTGCTGACAGACTGCACGCAAAGGGCATTAAAATGCCGGATCAATTACTTTTTTCCCTGCTTCTCACTCCCTGGGCAATTGCTGAGTTTGATCTTTTAAAGAAAAATCTCAAAGGCGCAGAATTCTCTCGTTTCCTTAAAACAATAAGGGCAAGTCTCGATGAAATTCTCGGGCACATGAGCATCAAGCGTTCAAACAAGGAAAGTATTGCTCTGCATATGGCAACGCTGCCGCAGTTTATGCGCTTTGCAAAAGAGAACCGTTGGCCAAAGTGGCTGAAGAAAAAAAGTTATTACCGGGAGTGTGATCTGTTTTTCAGGATTTTCTCTGAAGCCACCGGCTCTAAAAAAATACCTAACCATGTTGTGTCTGAGGCAAGCAAGTATTTTGCCGGTATGACAAAATTAAAGCCTGCCAGGAAACGCAGATACAAGAATAGGGGGCGTCACGGCCCGGCATTCAGCGGGAAGAAACGCGGCTCTATCTTCGGTTTGAAGAAATAGTCCTCGTACCATTGACGGGCAGAAAAAGATGGATCGGATAAAAAAGTTTCTATCTGAGAGAAAGAAGAGCGGCACATTGCGCAGCCTGTCTCCCTTGACCCGGCTGGGTCACGGCTGGGTCAGGCTGCTCGACATTGAGGGCGACCTGCTTGACTTTTCATCCAATGACTACCTTGCCCTTTCAGAGCACCCTGAAGTTATTGCCGCAAGCGCAAAGTATCTGGAAATGTTCGGTACCGGAGCCGGTGCGGCCCGGCTGATGAGCGGTGACCTGGAGATCAATCATCTTCTGGAACAGGAAATCGCCCAACTTAAATCCAAGGAAGCAGCCCTTACTTTCGGCAGCGGCTACCTGGCAAATACCGGAATTATTCCTGCCCTGGCAGGACGTGGAGATCTCATTGTCACAGACCGTTTAAACCATGCAAGCATCTATGACGGATGCCTGCTTTCAGGGGCCGGGATCATACGCTTCAGGCATAATGATATAACGCACCTCGAACAGATCCTGCATGAAAAACGCAGCCAGTTCAACAGAGCACTGGTTGTTGTTGAGTCCATATACAGCATGGACGGGGACCGCTGTCCTTTAACCGAACTGGTAAGCCTGAAACAAAATTATGATTTTCTTTTAATGGTTGATGAAGCCCATGCCACAGGGTTATATGGCGAGAACGGTGCGGGTATTATTGAGGAGGAAAATGTCAGCGACGGGGTCGATATTGCCATGGGGACATTCGGCAAGGCCCTTGGGAGCTATGGTGCTTATGCAGCCGCCTCGCAGGAAATTGTCGATTTTCTGGTTAACAAGGCCCGCACTTTTATATATTCAACAGCATTGCCCCCGGCTGTAGTGGGAGCAACACTTGCCGCCCTATACCTCGTAAAGTCGGAACCCCGGCTTCGACAGGAACTGCATCAAAAGGTAGCTTTCTTTAAAAAACAACTACGCAAAAACGGCATCAAAGGTGATCTGGGTCCAACCCAGATAATTCCTGTCATGGTTGGCGACAGCGCTAAAGCCCTTGCTGCTGCAGAACATCTTCAGAACAATAAAATGTATGTCAAAGCAATCCGACCTCCCACCGTACCCGAAGGTTCAGCCCGTCTGCGCTTGTCAGTTACCAGGTACCACAGCGAGGAAGATCTGAAAAAATGCGCCCGGTCATTGGCTGATGCCTTGCGCACTTTTTCAGACTGACCTATTTTATCTGTCCTGACCTGCATACCATCGAAATATCCTGAAAAATAAAATTTCATGAGCAATTCATTTAAATTCATCGGTCACTTCGAGCAGTTTAAAATCCCTACCGTTTTTCTGCCGGGCTGGGGTTTTGACGGCAGAATTCTCCGTCTGCTGCATCCCACTCCTGCCTGGAGCTTTCCGGCAAGAAACCTGGATCCGGAAACATTCGAGTCAGATCTGCTGCATTTTCTTGAAGAAAACAACATAAAAAAGGTTCGCCTAATCGGCTGGTCCATGGGTGGAATGCTGGGTCTCGATTTTGCATCTAAATACCCTGAAAAGATAGATTCCCTGATTCTTGCGTCTTTGCGCTCCCAATGGCCTCGGCAGGAAGTCAAGGCACTGGAAAAGGATTTTACCGCACACCCTGAAACGTTCCTCAAAAATTTCCACCGAAAATGTTTTCTCGGCGACAAGGAATCTTACAGGAACTTCCGCGAAGGAATTGAGCCGATATATCTTGCTGCCGCAAAAGAAAATTTCAAACTTCTGCTGCAGGGACTCCGGTTTCTTGGAGGGTTTACCATTCCGGGACATCTCCCTGACATACCCATACGCCTGATTCACGGGAAAAATGACGTTATTGCACCGTTAAAAGAAATGCTGCGCTTGAAAGAGGCGGATATTGAGATCATTGACAACTGCGGCCATATTCCATTTCTGGCAGAAAAGTGTTCTTTGCAGATTGAGTTAAAAAAATTGACTATCCAGGAAAAATTCTCCCGGGCGGCTGACTCATATGACAGCTATGCCAAAGTACAGGCAGAAGTAGCCCGGAAACTTATAGAAAAAATCGACATAGCCAGAGATTTATCCAGAATCGAGACGATTCTTGAGATTGGCTGCGGCACCGGGAATTTTACCTCCCTGTTGACGGATAAATTCCCGGCCGCAAAAATTATTGCCCTTGATTTTTCACCTGAGATGATTGCAAAAGCCAGACATAAGCTCAAGAAAAACAACATTGAGTTTATCTGTGCTGAAGGGGAAGGATTTCTCCAACAAACTCCGGACAATTTTTATGACCTTATTGCCAGCAACGGTTCCCTGCAATGGTTCACAGACCACGAGACAGCCCTCAGGAATATTGCCCGTACCCTTCAGCCGGGAGGAATTTTTACCTGCTCGGTTTTCGGCCCGGACTCATTAAAAAAACTGGGACAGGGACTTAAAGTCCTCTTTGGATATCCCGGAAATGTGGCTCCGCCAGCCGGACACGACATGGGCTGGCGC
>JAFDCR010000257.1 GCA_019312685.1 Deltaproteobacteria bacterium
GATCGGCTTTCGCATGAATTGTATCTGCGGTGTCATCAAACCAGCCGCGTACTACTTGTACAGCGGCCGTTTTTCTTCCTTGCATCTGCAATCCAGCAAAAGCCTTAAATTTGATTTATTCTTTATCCAACTTTTTGTTGAACTTAAAGTAGAAGATTTAATTTTCTAAGGGAAAATTCTAACTCTATTCCAACTACCGTGGACTGCTAATATGTATACCGCGGAAAATATATTAATCAACTACTTCAAAACCTATCTTCGTTATAGCATCTTTGATGGTCTGCTCATCAACGGGATTTTGTTCGTTGAATGTGGCTTCGCCTTTTTCCAGACTGACCTGGACGTCGGTAATTCCTTCAATTTCAGACAGAGCTTTGGTGACTGAAGCAACACAGTGCTGACATGACATTCCTTTAATTTTAACGGTAGGCATATTGTTCTCCTTATAATCAAATGTTTGCTGAATATAAATATATACATTCTTTGAATTGGAGACAAAAGAAGTATACGGATTGGACTTGAAAAAGTGAAATGATTAATTATAAATTGTCGTGCTCTCTATCAACCGTGATAGATTCGGAGTTCTGGATAAATTAAAGTGTGAGTTATTATACGATTATAAGGATTTGTTATTCATGCAGAGAATCTGTTTACCAGCAGTTGCCGGCATTATATTGTTGCTGTTTTTCCTGCCTGATTTACTTCAAGCGGAATCGGTGCGCAGTCTTGTCCAGTCCGGCAACAGGGCATATGAACAGGGCGATTATACCAAATCTCTGGATAACTATGAAAAAGCCTCCCAGCTCGACTCTGATTCCGCTGTAGTACTTTTCAACAAAGGGAATGCCTTTTACAAGCTGGGCAATTATGCAGATGCCTTTAATCTTTATGAGCAGGCGGCTGCTAAGGCAATGACAGAGAACAATCCAAAACTTGAGGCACAAAGCCGTTATAACATGGGCAACAGCGCTTTCAGGAAAGCGGAAGCTTTGAGTCGGGAAAATCCTGAAATGTCACTTGATGAGTTCAGCAGAAGCAGCGAGTATTTCGAATCCGCAGTAAGACTTGATCCTGAACTGACTGAGGCGGGACACAATCTGGAAGTTTCCAGAACAGCGGCCAAACAGGTTGAGGAAATGATCAGGAAGCAGCAGCAACAGGTCCAACAACAGCAAGAGGCCAATGAACAGACCAAGCAGGAGTTGGAAGAACTTAGCAGGCAGCAGAATGAGGCTGCAAGGCAGAGTGCAGATGCTGCCAGGCAGCAGGCACAGGAGAAAGGGGGCCGGTCTGATGAACAGTTGGATGGCCTGGCGGAAAAGCAGCAGGAGATAACTGAAAATACGAAATCATTAAGTGACAGGCTTGAACGAATGAGCAAATCAGGCCGGCAGAATCCGGATCAGGCTAACGAGCATATAAAAAAGGCAATTGAAAAACAGGAAAAAGCCCGTAAAAATTTACAGGAGAATAGCCCTGAACAGGCATCCATTGCCCAGGGAGCAGCTGCGGAAGAATTGCAGAAGGCCCTGCAGAAATTGGAACAGGGAAAGGAAGAGACACAGAAACAGAAAGACAACCGGCAGGAACAGGAAAATTCAAAAAATAACGGTGAGAAGGAGCAGCAGGAATCCGCAGAGGAAGGCGAGGTGCAGGAAGCGAAGGATGGCCCCCGAGATGATGGTTTCCCTGCAGGCGAAACCCCCGATGATATTATCAATGAAGAGGTTGAGGGCAGGAAATACCGCAGGAGCGGCAGAGCAACCGGATATATACCGGTAGAAAGGGATTGGTAGATAGAAGGGTTCAAGGTTTCGAGGGTTCTGGGGTTCAAGGATTAGAGGGGAAAAATTAGGTGAATAGGTGGAAAACATTTTTGATAAAGAGTTAATCGCCAGCTGACAATGCAGTATTGATGAAAGAAACTGATATGAAGCTAATAAGGAGTGATGGAGTAATGATTATATATTTAAGGTTTTTTATGAAAAATCATTTTGTATTTGTTTAAGTTTTTTCTAGAACCCTAGAACCCTTGAATCCTATAATTGAATAGTATGATCAGTATTCAGAAAATCTTACATATATTGCTTTCAATAGCGATAATCTTTTGCTTCAGTCTGCAGTCTGTCACAGTTGCAGCCGAGGCTCTCAGTGTTCAGGTGCAGGTGGACAAGCAGGAGGTTGTTGTTGGTGAAACTTTTCTTCTGCAGATAAAAATTGAAGGGGATGATTCGCCTGTTGAACCTGATCTTTCAGTGCTGCAGGATTTTACGGTTCAACCGAGGGGTGGCGGCCAGAATAACCGAGAATCGATTACAATAATCAATGGCAAGGTCAGCCGGATTTCCGAGCATGGATATGTTTTCCGTTATGCCTTAACACCCAAACGGGAGGGCATGTTGACAATTCCCGCCCTTACAGTATCTGCAGGAGGCAAGAATCTTGTCAGCCGGCCGATTACCATTAAAGTCAGCAAACCTCTGCTGACAGATGAGTTCAATCTTTTTCAGAAATTTTCTGAGCCCGATTGTTATGTCGGCCAACCGCTTGTTTTTTCGGTGATATGGTATGTTAACAGGGACATCGAGGAGTTTCAGTTTCTTTTGCCGGTTCTTGAAGATCAACGGTTTGAGGTAGAGGATTTCCCTGCAGACAGGGACTATGCCGGCAGTGATGCCATTGCCGTAAATCTGCGGGGCAAAAGAGTCATTGCAAGAAAAGAAGAGGCCGGCCAGCATATAGCATTGACCCTGCGTCTGATACTAATCCCAAAGGAGCCTGGGACTTTTTCTTTCGAACCGGCCTCTGTATCCAGCAGGGTAATAACCGGTTACAGGCAGCAAAGAGGGGGACTGCCGGGAAGCCCTTTTAATGACCGGTTTTTTGATGATATGTTCGGTCGCCGTCAACCCGTGTATAAACAACTGCTCACCCTGTCAAACTCTCTGGATCTGGAGGTAAAATCCCTGCCGGTTGAAAACCGGCCGCAGAATTTTGCCGGTCTTGTCGGGCAGTACAGTCTTGCTGCCCAAGCGGCTCCTGCAGAGGTAAATGTCGGTGATCCGATTACACTTAGTATAATGGTAACCGGTTCAGAATATCTTGCTAATGTCATTTTGCCGCCTCTTAACACTCAACCAGGGATGGATAAGTTCAAGATCCCGGA
>JAFDCR010000258.1 GCA_019312685.1 Deltaproteobacteria bacterium
CGGTCGAATTCATGCCGGAAGGAATCGGCTAAATCCTTTTTCAGGGCAAGGATACACCTGTCATATTGGCCTAACAGGGCGGCATGAATTTCAGTCAGATTCTCGCAGAGATCATAAAACGGCAGTATTTGGGAGGTAAAATTTGTCTTTGTGGCAGAAATTATCCTGCTGCGGGGAAAGAGACTGAATTTATCAAATAGGCGGAGCGACGGAGAACAACCCGTTGCCATTCCATCCATGGCAGCCAGCAGGTCGGGAATCAGTTTGATTCGATACGTGTTTCGTTTGAGTCCGCCGGATTCAAGGAGGTGTTGCCGTACTTCATCCCGGGCTGAACCCCATTCCTTGCAGACAGCCCAGTAAGATTCAATGTATCCGGTCTCAACATCTGAGAGCTTGGTGCATTCGGTTTCAGGGACAAGGTCCGGGATGAACTGCAAATAGGGTCTCGGGATGAAGGTTGAAAGAAAGTCAAGGAGCACCCGGGGGCTCAGTTTGTCGCTGATATATTCTGAAAAAAGATTCGAACTCGGGGAAAAATTCCGGCGCCAGAAATCCTCGATAATTTCCTGGATGAGAAAAGAGTCGTCAGCAACAAGTTCAGTATCAAAAAGGGAATTGCTTTCAAAACTGTATTCAAGAAGCATACGCTGACAAAAGCTGTGAATTGTGAAGACGGAAGCCTCGTCAAAGGTGCGCAAGGCATCGCTGAACCGTTTTCCCGCTTCCTCCTTATCCTGTATATAATTGAGATATTCTTTGAGAAAACCGTCCTCACTTTCTCCTGTTGCGACCGCATCAAGGGCCAAACGCAGTTTCTGCCTGATGCGGTTCCGCAGATCTTCGGTGGCTGCCTCTGTGTATGTCACGACCAGGATCTGGTCGATGTCCAGGTCCTTTTCGAGAAGGAGCCGCAGAACCAGGCTGCAGATGGTAAAAGTCTTGCCCGTCCCGGCACTTGCGTCGATAAGGTTGAAGCCCTTGAGAGGACTTTCGGTGAGGTTGAAGGGGCTCGGCTTGGATTTTCGGTTTGTGTCAATGGGCATAATTTACTTCGTTAATGAAATATTCCTAAATTATTTGTTCATTATTATCAGCATACGTGTCAATCGTTGATTCGTTTTGTTAATCAACAAACTGCTGATGATTATCAGGTAACGAAACAACCTGATGATTGACACCTTGCGCTGCTCGCAAAAAGCAGAAAAACAGTTGGTTGATTTTTATCGGTCTGGCCAGTACCCAGTCAACTTGTATCTTATATACGCCATGACCGCGAAGCACTTCAAGCCCAAACCGATGGGTTAATGCATAAAAAACGATCCTGGAATCAGGACCGTTTTTCTTTAACGGGCATCTCGAAAGGCCGTCAGGTCGGAGAGACCTTCAAGGGTATTACATGCCCTGAAAACTAGTAAGACTTCTCCCGGCGGTCGAGGTAAGCGAGCAAAGCGAGACTCCGAATGACACACCCGTAGTTATCACAGTTTCGCGATTTATCATTCTGCGGTTCGATTGTTCGTTCTTTGCTCTCACTTTTCAACCTTAAATCTCCTCACTCCTATCTCCTGACTCCTCACTATCCCTTCCTCTGTGCCTCTGTTCCTGTCTCCTGACTCCTCTCATCCAACTTTGATATTGATCAGTTTGGATTTCTTTTCTTCCGGTTTCGGGATTTCCACTTTCAAAACCCCGTTTTTGAAAATCGCCGTTATTTTTTCGGGGTCAACGGCTCCAGGAAGCGTAAGGTAAAGTGGTTTTGACTCTTTTATATATTTAGGGTAGAAAGTCTTGTGTATTAGATACTACTGGTATGCACCTGGAAGTTTTGAATCGAAAAAAATAAAAAATTCAGTAACTCTCAAACCGGACAGAAATTTCATGAGAATATTTTATAAAGGTATATCTCTGGCAGTTCTTTACTGCTGTATCGCCTGGAGCATCCCCGGACAGGTTCCTGGGCTGGCTACACCCGCAGTAGCGGCAGAAACGTTTGAAAAACTTTCTCCTAGCCGGAAACACAGGAAGATAAACGATGACATCATTGATCATCTTCTGCATCGTCATTACCTGCAGATTACCCTGGACGATCAGTTGTCCTCAAAGGTGTTTGACCGTTTCCTGGATGAGCTGGACCCTGGACACAGCTATTTTTATGCAGATGATATCAGGGAGTTCGAGCTCAAGTACAGGTACAGGCTGGACGAGGCCTTTAAAAAGGATAACCTCAAGCCTGGATTCGAGATGTTTAACAGGTACCAGCAACGAGTGATTGAGCGGCTGAACCATGTCATAAAGGAGGTTGAAAAGGGATTCGACAATATGAAGTTTGATATTGACGAAACTCTGCGTATAGACCGCAAGGACACACCCTGGCCCGGCTCGGAAAACGAGATGAAGGAGTTATGGCGGAAGCGTCTGAAAAATGATGTGCTCAATCTGAAGCTGACGGATAAACCCCTCGGAGAAATCCGGGAAACTCTGCTCAAGCGTTACAGAAACCAGCTGAACCGGATTTTGCAGAATACGAGTGATGATGCCTTTGAATTTTATGTTAATTCCCTGGCGCTTTCCATTGATCCCCATACCCAGTATTTTTCCCCGCACCGGACTGAAAATTTCAACATAAACATGAGTCTTTCCCTGGAGGGTATCGGGGCGGTTCTACAGACAGAGGATGAATATACCAAGGTGCAGCGCTTGATTCCGGGCGGTCCGGCTGAGCGTTCCAAGCAGCTGAAGGCTGCCGATCTTATTGTCGGGGTCGGTCAGGGCATTGATGGAGAAATACTTGATGTCGTGGGCTGGCGGCTTGATGAGGTGGTAAACAAGATAAGGGGCCCCAAAGGGACCCTGGTGCGCCTTGAGATTATCCCGGCAGACGCTGTTGATAAGCACCAGACCAAGGTTATCAAGATCGTGCGGGACAAGGTTAAACTGGAGGAGCAGGCGGCCCAGAAGAAAGTCATTGAAATTAAAAGAGGGCTTGAAACCTACAAGATTGGAGTAATTGATATCCCTACGTTTTATGCAGACTTTAAAGGGATGCACGCAGGCAGCAGGGACTACAAGAGCACCACCAAGGATGTGCGGAAGCTTATCAGGGAACTGAGGGAAGAAGGTGTCAAGGGTATCATGATCGATCTGCGCGATAACGGCGGCGGTTCCCTGCAGGAGGCAAACAGCCTTACCGGTCTTTTTATCGGCCTCGGTCCGACGGTAATTGTCCGGGATGCCGACGGCAGCCTTGATATTATCAGGGATCATGACCCAAAACTGGTTTATTCAGGGCCCCTTATGGTGCTGGTCAACCGGATGAGCGCTTCCGCCTCGGAGATTTTTGCCGGCGCGATCCAGGACTACAACAGGGGGATAATTCTTGGCGGCCAGACATTCGGCAAGGGAACGGTCCAGTCGCTGCTGCCGTTGTCAAAGGGCCAGTTGAAGGCCACCACGGCAAAGTATTACCGCATTTCGGGGCAGTCCACCCAGAATAAAGGGGTGATTCCGGATCTTGAGTATCCCGGCGTATTCAGTGTGGACGATATCGGGGAAAGTTCTCTGCCGGAAGCCATGGCCTGGGACAGGATTAATTCCATCCCCTATCAGACCTATTATGATATGGCTGACCTCCTGCCGAGACTGACCGAGAAGTATAACAGTAAGATGAAATTGAATCCCCATTATCTTTATGTGCTTGAAAGGAAGAAGCGGATTGAAGAGATGGGCGGCAGAAAAGAGGTCTCACTCTCTGAAGCCGTACGCCGCAGGGAAAGCGAAGAGGCCGACAAGTGGCGGCTGGATCTGGAAAACAGGCTGCGAAAGGATTTCAACAAACCTCTGCTTGAAGACCTTGATGAACTGAAACCCGATGAGCATGAGATGGTCAGGGGGAGAGATCAGGAGGAGGATGAAGATTACATGCTGCAGAAAACAGCCGATATTTTTGTGGATTTCATCGAAACGCTCTTTTGATAAGAAAAAAAGGACGAACAGCCAAAAGTCTATGGCGCTGGATGAAAAGGAGAGCTGCGATAGAACCTTCCTTCAACACCTCAGGACCTGGAGTCTCAGCAGCGACAGCAATCTTCCGGTTTCCTCTTCTTTATTCTGAGTTTCTTGGGCAGGGCAGAGAGAAAAGAGAAAAAACGACACTATGCAGAAGATGCCAATTAAGAACGGATAAAAAATGCAGGTCTATGTTTTATCTTATTTACAAAAAAAGGGCAGCTTCAGCAAGAAGCTGCCCGGCGGGGATAATATATAAAATTGAATATAATTATGGAATAAAGAGTTTATTGGGCCCAGGCAACTTTCCTGACATAAAATGCCAAGAGGTTAATAAATTATAAATCATTCATCCTCCCCATTATAAGGCACAATTCCATTCTTACCGTATCACGGACTGGCAATAACATCATGGGCGATACCGTGACAGTCGCCGCACTGGGGGAATTTCTCGTGAATTGCGGGGTTGTGCGGCTTACCGTGGCAGTCCATGCAGGCAGGCAGATGCCCGTGCTGCGGATGGCACTTGGCGCAGCTTAAGGCGGTATGCTTGGTTACGCGCGCCTGTAGCAGGTCATAGGCATCTGTATGACAGCCGGCGCAGACCCTATTGTCCTGATCACCCGGATAAGTGATCATCAGCGGCGTATGCACCGGATGGCAGGCAAGGCAGTCCGGTGTGTCAAGAACCGCCAGCGGGCTGTGGTTCTCGTGGCATTCATTACAGACCGGAATGCGGCCATGCTTCTCTGAATGACATGAAGAGCATTCCTGCTCGGTATGCAGGCTGACCTCTGCCTTCAGGCTTGCGGCAACCTCGGTATGACACAGCCGGCAGTTGGGTTCAAGGTTTGCGGGATCAGGAATGGATGCCAGCGGCTGGTGCGGGTTGGCATGGCATGTCAGACATTTAATCACAGATTCAGCAGTGCCATGGGGTGCCTCATGGCACGTGGAACATTTCGGCATGATCTCCGCATAGTTGTTGCGCACCGGATTATAGGCATGGAATATCTCATGGCAGTCGGTGCAGGACACACCCTGATGCTTAGCGCCGTTAATCCGCAGCCAGTTGAAATGAGTTGTATGGCAGCGGGCGCACTCCTCAAGTGTAAGCGGCTTTAATTCTATCAACATAGCTTCCGTATCATATACGTTTTCTGCTGCTGCTTCGGCAGCGGTGGTCTGGAAAAAGACAAGTGCAAGAACAGCGAGTGCCGCCAGGACGGAGATTCCCGACAGGAGTGAGGGGTGATTTTTTGAATAAGTCATGCTTTACC
>JAFDCR010000259.1 GCA_019312685.1 Deltaproteobacteria bacterium
AAACTCTCCAGTTTGATTTCCTGAAACGGGCTGTTATACCCGTTTGTTTGCAAAGAATAAAAATAAAAAAATAACTAAAAGACCCGTTTGTCTTTACTATTCAGTTTTCAAAGATCAATGCTTGCCAGATTTAAATACCCGGCCCGTGACTCGATACTGCCAGAGCCATCTTAAAAACAGCGCAAATATTTGCGCTTCCCATCGTAAAAAGGGAAATTATTATTCTACCACAACAAGCAAAATTGTCAATCCCATTTTATTTTACGGACGCTGGGTTTGCCCTGACATCCGAAAACGCGACAACCTATAACCTTAATTGAATATTGTCAATAAAAAGTTCAATTTTTTTATTTTTTGGAGAGCTCTGTTTGTTAGGCATTCGTAAACACCTGTTACTGTGTTTATATAACTGTATTAATATGCGCTTTATGCGAGTTTTTTTATAAAACCGGTAAGTTTGGAATCCTTCCTGACCAGATAATCTTTCTGCAGGTTTTGCACCAGGTCGGGCTTTGCTTCAAGAAGCAGCTCAGCAGCAAGCACAGCTGTCTCAACTGTGAGGTTACTGCAGAATCTTGAGCGGCTTTTCTTGTCCTTGTCAAAGGGTTCTATCAGCACCCGGCAGCAGGTGGATGAAAATTTGTCATGGAATCTGTCGTGCATTAATTTTGCCAGTTTCCTGAACTTATTTTTGTTCATACCTCCTTTTGCATGCGGGCCGACCAACAGACCAAATCCCATGATTGCTCCTGAAAGCGCCCCGCAGATACAACCTGCTTTTCCCATGCCCCCACAGAAACCTGCACCAAGCTGCTTAGCCTGTTCAGTGGTCAGGCCGCCGTTAAAGCCATGGTTAAGAACCAGTAGAAGAGATTCTGAACAGCAGAGTTTGTTGTTTTCGTACAAGTTTTGAGCACGTTGGCGTACGAGTTCAATTATTTCGCTCTGGCGGGAGTAACTTTTTTTACTATCTGATTTCATAAGTCCGATATATTAAGTCATTAAAAAGTTGGTGGAAAATAAAATATATAGAGAAAATATAATTATTATTTGTATATGATATCCATAGTATTATTGCATTAAAATGAAATTATGAAGTAGACAGGGAGTAAAAAATCAGATTTTATCTGGTTTATTGTCAAATCAATGAGGTTTGAAGATATTTTTGCTAAAATAATTATATAAGGATTATAGGTTATTTGTTATTAATTGTGATAGTCCGGCAATTCAGTAATCCAAGGGAGGAACAAATGAAAAGGAAACCTTTTATAAATATCCTGGTTATTGTTTTATTCTTTTTTATCACATGTTTCAGCACAGTGGCCTTGGGGAAAAAGAAAGATTCAGAAAATGTCAACACAAATAAACAGTCTCTGGAAACCTCGACCAGAGGCAGGGAAAGAGCTGAACAGCGTCATCAGATGAAGGAAGAAGGTGAGATTGGCAAAAAGAGTGTTGAGTCGGATGATGACGGGGACGACGATGATGCCGATGACCGGAAAAAGAAGAAAACAAAAAAGAAACATAAAGGAGATAAGGACAAAGGCACTGACGATTCAGATGAAGATGGCAGCAAGAAAGATGATGACGATGATAAAGAAGACGAATCATCCGATTCTGATGAAGAGACTGCATCAAAAAAAAGGAGATGGTGGGAATTTTTTAAAAAATCCGAGGAGTAACATCTTTAATATATATAACTATCCCAAGCCTCGACAGAAAAGGCGGAGCTTTTTTATGGAGGATCTATTTTGTTGGGTTGTTATGCTGACAGGAAGGAATGTTCACCTTACGTTATGTCAGGTATAGGCTCCAGATCCTGGAGCAACTCAATAAGGTAGCCTCGCATATCCTCGAACACCTTGGCCTGCATGTCATAAAACTCTTCTGCCTCTGCCTGATCTTTTTCCTGCAGTATCATGATAAGTGAGGCGACCCTGGCATTATACAGTGGAATAAGAGTATCAAGAATCTTGATGCGCTGGCGTTCCACCCTGCAGAAATAAGCGGCATAGCGATAGACGATTCGCACCCAGGTTTCCGTTGGCAGTTCAAAATTTTTCAGATTTTTGAGCAGGGCAAGTTTTTTTACAGCAGCAAAGTCTTTCTCTTCAATTATATTCGCCCAGACCGGCCCGAAATTTTTCAGCCCCAGACGGAAATATTCCACCAGTTTTTCAAGGTTCACATCAAAGGATAAGGGCTGTTCTCCTACGAGCTCGCCATAAACTGGAGTATTGACCGTTTCCTGTACTTTATTAAGATATGAGCGGTCCTTATCAAGAAGTGTAAAGAAGGTGCCGACAACTTCCCGGAACATGGGACCGAGATCTGCCGCCGGATCTTTTTCCCCATGGATTTTAGCGCCAAGCCTGGCCTGGCAGATACGGAACCCTCCTGTAATCGCCGTGATGGTCAACCAGATGTCAACCCCGAATTTGGCAATATCGCTGTCCCATACATCTTGGTTCAGACAGTGGCGCACCATTGCAGTGGACATGCCGAAATCTCCGCCTATAGGCTGTCTTATATTAACACCGTACAAGGCCCTGGTCAGATTGTAGGCAATGGTATTGGTTATGGTGCCGTCAAACTTGTAACGGGAATAGTCAGGAGTAACGAAATCATAACCTTCGAATACCGGTTCCAGTATGTTCCGCACCCAGCCTGTTTTTATTGATTTCAGGTCAGAATCAAATAGGGCGACAGCAGAGGCCCGTAAATATCTGGCTGCCTCGAAAATCGCCCTGAAAGCTGACCCTTTACCGGGGATGCCCCGATAAATGGTAACCAGAACTTCTATGTTGAAGTAATGTTCTTCGACGGACTGGGCTACTTCCCTGGTATCATCGGTAGAACCCCCGTCGGCTATAATGATAAGGGATTTTTTGTCAGGGTAAAAATGATTAAGTCCCTCGGCCACCATTTTTAAAACATGGGCCAGGGAGTCGTCGCTGTAATACGCCGGGATTCCGACGACAATATCAACATTGCCGAGATGTTCGATTTGTCTTCTGGCATAATCACGCAATGCCGTAGAAAATCTTCCTGTTCGACTCATAAAATCTCCTTGTCAATAATTATCACGGTTATATCCATAACATTGGTGCCGGTGGAGCCGGTTTCCAGCAGGCCGCCGACTGCACCGAAAAAAGTGTTGGCATCATTGTCTGCAAGAAAGGCGGGGATCGAAAGCTCCTGCAGAGAAGCTTCCAGGAACACATTGCTGTCGGCAATTGCTCCGGCAGCTGTTGAATTGCCGTCAATGCCGTCAGTGCCTCCACATAATATGAGAATATTATCCTGTCTGCCGATTTCTGCAAGCGCGGCGAGAGCAAGTTCCTGGTTGCGGCCACCCCTTCCTGTGCCCTGAACCGTTACGGTGGTTTCACCACCGAAAAGCAGGCAGACCGGCGATTCGAACGGCTCATTATACTTGCTGATATTTCTGGCAATGGCTAAAAGCACTTTGGCAACCTCCCTGGCTTCGCCGCACAAAGAAGAGGACATGATATGTGTATCCAAGCCGGACTCTATCGCAGTTTTACGGGCGTGCTCCAGAGCTGTGCGGTTGGTGCCGAGCAGATAGTGGCTTACTGTATTCTTCGGTTGCTTCGGAGTTTCAGGTATGTTTCCTTTTTCACCATCGATAATTGTTTTCCGAACGATTGCGGGTATTTTATCCCATATGGCAGCATGCTCCAGTATTTCTCGGCATTGTTGATAGGTTGAGGGATCAAAGAACAGTGGTCCTGAACCTATAACCGACAGATCATCATCAATGACATCTGAAATAACCAGTACTGCGCCGGATGCTTTGGTGCATTGGCCTAACCTGCCACCTTTTACCAGGCTGAGATGTTTGCGGACAACATTGATTTCCTGGATGGGTACACTGTTGTGAAGCAGCAGTCTGGTTGTTTCCTGCATTTCTTCAAGAGTTAGTGCATGAATCGGTTTTTCAATAAGGGCTGAGGACCCTCCGGAGAGCAGGTAAATGAAAAAGTCATCACTGGTCAAACATGATAGTCCGTCAATCAGGAGTTCAGCTGCGCTGATGCTTTTATCATCCGGAACCGGATGCGATCCCTGGACTAACTTCAGGGGGGGAAGATCGTAATCGTCCGCTTGATTGGAGACGATAATTCCGTCTGCAATGCGATCTTTTAGGAGGGAAAGAAGACTTTTGGCCATATTGACTGAGGCCTTGCCGCTGCCGAAAACATGGATTTTCTGGTCCGGTCGCAGCTGATGTTTTGTCCTGAGAATATTCAGTTCGTTTTCCCGCAGGGAAACTGCGCCGCTAATGAGCCTTTCAGGCAGGACTCCCTGTACTGCGGATTCAAATATTCTCCTGGCTGTTTTTCGGCGTTCGCTGCTGTCCATTTGCTGACTTGTTTCCATGGGTTACCCTTATTCACTGTTGTCATTTTCAACAACGCTTTTCAAATGATCAT
>JAFDCR010000260.1 GCA_019312685.1 Deltaproteobacteria bacterium
AGGCTAAAAATAGATTTGAAGCTTTTATTGTAATTTCATCGGATAAATTAATAGGGTTTTATTTGCCTACGGAGAAAACCTTTTCGCCACTAGAGGATAGTCAAGTACTGAAAATAAAGGAAATGAAACCATAAATAAACAGGACCAGCTGAGGTAGCGGTAGATTTTCAAGAAGCGGAGAATGGATAAACTGATATGAAAGATATTGAAAAAGATCCGGCTGCAGCCTGAGCAGAAGAAAAACTGTAAACGGCTGCAGCAGAATAGATATTATTCTTGCAATGCCGCTCATGTGCAGAATGCCCCTTTCCCTGACAAAATAGAACAGGGCCATGTTGACAGGCAGCAGAACGCAGTTGGCGAGAAGGACATTATAGTCGTGGCCGAACGAATATGTGCCGCCTGTTCCAAAGTAATACATCGACCTTTCAGACAGAAACAGGATAAGGATTACCAGCGCCAGGCGGCTGCGGTGAAACCTCCAGCCCAGAAGGAATCCGATACTCAGAATTATATAGGGCGCAGTTTTTTCAATTTTGCCGAGCCAGGGTGTAAGAATGGAAAAATAGGTCGCCAGGTAAACAGCCAGTACTACCAGGCCTCCGGGTAAAACAAGATGGGTCAGGAAGCGGAATAGCCGCATAATATTATAAGAAATCCTGTTTTCCATAGTCTTTAGCTGGATTTATCTGTGAAATTTGAATAACGAAAACCACGGAACAATACTATCTGATGTTTCTGAAGGCAAGCTGAAGGTTTGCCTGTTTCAGGCGAAGATTTTTGTCGAAGAAAAGTCAGTAGGAGATTGAGACCATAAAGTATTTTTTGAAACTGCTTAATGAATAAAAAATATTGTTGACAAAATATTATTTTATAATATAATAGCATCCTTAATATTTATTTATAATATAAAAGAATATTAATTGATATGAGAAAACCGGAAACAAAAAAGATTTCAATAGATTTACCTGTTGAGACCTTGACCAAAATAGATTTGTTGGCGGAACAGGCTGATATTCCGAGGCAAAAGCTGATAGCAAATATTCTTGAGGTTGATGCAGATACCCTTATGGACTGCAGAAAAGTAGGTATTTTGCATCTGGCGGTATTGTTGCGGGATCGCAGTGAAACCATTAAAGAATGGTCCAGGAAAATGAGAGAAAAGAAGAGTTTGAATGGGCTGGAGCCATCTTGATGAAAAGTTCCATTAAGGATGATTTGTGCCGCTATAACGAGCATTTTGATTAGTCCATGTAAACCGCAACCAACATAGAGGAAGAACAATATGAGAAAACGCATCCTGATTTTTGTTTCAGTCTTACTCTCTTTGGGGATTTCAGCTATATGCAGCGCCTGGCATCAGGATGTCTACAAGAGCGTATATATTGCGAGATTAACCGCGGACCAGTTTCTTTCCGTTAACATGCCGAAGGATATGTGTGCCCCATGGGTTATGTGGGAAACCGGTAATCCGGAGATTCCGCGGGTAACAATTATCCATGTGGCAGAGCATAACAGAAGGCCGCGGCTGCATGTAATCTCCCCGGTTTTAAATGAGGAGGCCTTTCAGGGGATCCTTGAAGAGATCAGGGGATTCTGGAACGCAACGGGTATCGGTCCGATTACCAGGACCATAGAGGGCGATCTGGTTGCCATAATAACCTTTCCCGGCCATACGATTGATATGGAGGGGAACAGTGTAATGACCATATCAAATACAATCCTGTTCAATGTTAAGGAACATGAGGTTTTTCTCGGCCAGATTGATGAGTTTGTCAGGGATAAGGATATATACCGGAATTCGACTATTGATTTATGGTGTAATAATCTGCCGGCTGACATGGTGAATAATTTTCCCTACCCGGACCAGATGGTGGCAAGATAGCAGCAGATCAGAATTGATACCGTCCTAAACCCCAGCTACACGGCTGGGGTTTTTTTGTTTAACAACCACCCATAAGAGGGGTGGTTGTTAAACTTCACTTTTATATAATTTTTGAAACTGCTTGATTCTTTTTGCCACCGAGGTTGGAAGATCGAGGGCATAATTGCGGCAGTACTCGGCAATCATCCTGTGGGTGTTGAATATGGGTATGTTAAGGAAGATATTATTAATGCATTTATCAAGATATTGCGGTCTTAACTTGGGATCATAAAATGTCTTCAGAACCTGGGGGAACATTTCATAAAAAGAGGCTGAGTCCTGTTCATAGAGGAGTTCAGCGGGATCTTCACTCAAAGGTGCCATGTCAACAGGGGTGTCGATGCCGAATTTCCAACCTGTCAGGCCGTCATGAAAACCTTCCATCCACCAACCGTCAAGGATACTGATGTTGGGGACCCCGTTCATCGCGGCTTTCATGCCGCTGGTCCCGCTTGCCTCCAAAGGCCGTTTGGGGCTGTTGAGCCAGGCGTGAACCCCTGAAACCATCATTTTGGCAATGGCCATGTCATAGTTCGGGATGAATACCAGCTTGGCCATTCCCTTGCTTCTTTCGTAAAGTTCTTCCTGGACATCAAGAATGATTTTAATGAGTGATTGCCCGGGCTCATCTGCAGGGTGCGCTTTGCCCGCAAAAAGAAAATTTACCGGGTGGTCGAGTTCTGTGATAATCGAGGTGAGGATTTTGAGATCGTCGAAAATAAGATCGGCACGTTTGTAAGTTGAAAAACGCCGGGCAAAACCAATGGTAAAGACGTCCGGAGTCAGCGGAATGTCTTCCTCATGCAGATGGGAGAGGAAATTCGGCGGATCAATCCAGGTTTCTTCAATCTGGTGCCGATGCATGATAAGCATGTCATTAACATATTGAATGAGTAACTCCGTATCATGTTTCCAGGCCTGTTCCAGATAAGTACGGAATTTTTTGTTGGTCTGCAGAGACTCTGCATTAACAAAAATGGCGGGATTTTCCTGCCAGCCTTTCAACTCGGGGAAACTGTCAAATACTTCGGCTTTTGCATCACTTATCCAGGTGAGGTGGTGAACTCCATTGGTAATGGCGGTAATCTTATTGGAATACTGGGGAAACTGCTTTTTGGTTACATCGCGGTGCAACCGGCTGACACTGTTAACTGCCCTGTTTACCTGCATGGCAAACTGAGTAAAATTATAGAGTGACGGATTTTCTTTGTCAGCGGCCAGGAGGCCGAGGACCTGCCTGCAGACCTTGTCACTTAATCCTGCATACAGGGATTTATCAAAACGGTCATGTCCCGCCTTAACAGGTGTATGGATGGTATAGACTACTTTTTGAGATACTTCCTCGGCAGCTTTCAGTATATCTGCGTCCTTTATCTTCTCCTTATATGAAACCCCGAATTTCTGTTGGAGGTGGTCAACAATGAGATGGAGGACCGAGACGACACCATGCTGTTCATTGAGATGGATCGTATTTGCCGTTAAACCCAGAACATTCAACAGGGGCATGACCCCGGCACCCAGCATGCGGCGCTGGATTGCCTTCATCTGGTCAGAACTGCTGTCATAAAGTTGATTCGAAGCATTGCGAACCGATTCAGGTGATTCCGGCAGACTGAAATCAAGGAGAAACTCCGGGACAAAAAAATCAAGATTTTCATTCACCTCAAGTTTCATCGAGACCTGGGCATAAGCCATGGTCGCTTTTTTCCCTGGATCAAAGAAGGGTATTTCAATAATCAGCGGTTTGGCAGGATGTTTAGGGGTTTGTAACAGAAAGAGGCTGGGGGTGTCTTCGGGGGACCATTCGGTTGCCCAGCTGATCTGGCCAACTTTGGAGTCCACAAGCTGGGAAAAGTAACCTTTGCTGTAAAGCAGTGAAATTGCAGCTGTCGGGATTTTACATGCTGAAAAACTCTTTAGGGTGTCTCCGGCAAGAATACCAAGACCACCGCCGTAGTTGGGAATTTTTTGGGGGCCATGCAGAACCTTTTTAATAATTGAACTCAGACCCGGATCATCGCTTTCAGTAATTTCGTTATGCACCAGGTGGTTTTTAAGCGGGTTGAAGACATCAAGGTCGGCCCCGATTTCCATACTGACATAGATTGCTGAATTACCGTCCTTTGCGGTCAGGTTTGACCAGACGAGGTCAAATGTTTCCTGTGAAATGCCGAAAAATGTACCGAATTCACTTTGAGCAACAAGATCCTGGGGCATTGACTTATGGCCGACAAGGGTATCGTGGTGTTTGTTTCGCATATATAATTTATTACTCTCAGGTTAATTTAAGAAAATTTTATCAAATATCTATTAAGTATAAAATTACATCACCCCTAATGAAAAGCTTTAATTTAGGTTGTCTTTCTTTTTTATAAAAGGACCGGCAAGAAAAAAACATTGAATTGAGAAGAACTTTTCTATAAGGTGGTGAGTGAATTTTCTAAAAGAATATCATAGTTAGACACCTCAAGGGGTCTATAGAGAAGAGCGTACTCAGTAAGTTTTATTTTTTTGTTATTATTATATTAGAATAACAGTC
>JAFDCR010000261.1 GCA_019312685.1 Deltaproteobacteria bacterium
ATGATATTGTAAGACAGATTCTCGACAACGTTGAAGTACCGTGATAAGCAAAGAACTTATCAAAAAAATACGCTACATCCAGATTTATACCAGCAAGGCGGTCAATGATATCCTTGCCGGGGAATACCATAGTGTATTCAAGGGACAGGGCATGGAGTTCGACGAGGTGCGCGCCTACCAGCCCGGCGATGATATCAGAACCATTGACTGGAATGTTACGGCCCGCACCGGTCACCCGTATGTAAAACGTTATGTGGAGGAACGTGAAATAACCGTTTTTTTTCTTGTTGACCTGTCCGCTTCCGGAGATTTCGGCAGCAGGGAAAAACTGAAAAATGAAGTTGCGGCTGAATTCTGCGCCCTGCTTGCCTTTTCTGCCATCAAGAATAACGACAAAGTCGGCCTGATCGTTTTCACGGATATCATTGAACTTTTCATCCCCCCTGCCAAGGGTACCTCGCATGTCCTCAGGTTAATCCGTGAACTGCTCTATTTTAATCCCGGAGAAATAAGAAAAAAAACCGGAACAGATATCGCTTTGGCACTTGATTATCTGGGCCGGGTCTTAAATAAACGCGGTGTCGTTTTCCTGGTTTCTGACTTTCTGGATCAGAATTTTGAAAAACCGTTGAAAGTTCTGGCCCGCAGGCATGATCTGATAGCTGTAACAGTCCTGGATCCACGGGAACTGGCTTTACCGGATGTGGGGCTTCTCGAAATTCAGGATGCGGAAACGGGCGAAACACTGGTCATTGATACCGGCAGCAAAACAGTACGCAGCAACTACGCCCGTCTTGCAAGAGAAAAAAGAGAGAAATTGGCATCTCTTTTTCAGACAACAGGAATTGATCACATCCAGCTCTTCACAGACCGCGACTATGTCCTTGACCTGGTAAAATTCTTCCGCAAAAGGATGAAGAAAGCGTGAGGTGTGAGGTGTGAGGTGTGCGGTGTAATTTGGTTTTGTGCTGATCTTATTCTCCCGACAATTTTTAAAGTTATAATACCAGATTCATAAAGCCGACGGATATATTACAGATTCAAGGAAGAGTCTGTTCGGCTATGGTCTCCCATGCCGAACAGACGATGACGCCGAAGATGGGGTATAGCCGCCGGCTGATAAACTAAAAAATTATTTCTTCAACTTGGTAAACTTCGACCCCTCAAGAGTCAGGTTATACATCAATCCCTTATTGCCGAAGACAAAACCGACAATGGGATCCTTGATATTGCTTGTATCAATTGAGCCGCCGGCACCCAGTTCAACGAGCGCCACAGATCCGTCGACTCCCGCCTCCCAGCCGGAACTTTCCCTGAACTGTTTCAAGGCATCTGCCTGCATGAAAACGAGGATTACCCTTTTTGACTGGGCCCCGAGTTGAAAGCCGATTGATGCGGCAGCGGTAGAGTAATAATCAACCGTCTTGCCACCTATACGCAGGGCGCCTTCACCATATTCACCACCGATGCCGAAACCGGCCTTAATAACACTGGGGAAAACAAGCACGCCCTTGGCGCTTCTCAAAAACTCCTTGCCGCCGCTGACCTCCTTTTCAAACTGCTCCAGGGTAACGTCAACCCCGATGTCAATCTCTTTGGCGGATTTTGCAGACACCTTGCCTGCCCCCGCTGCCATAGAAAATCCCAGGAGCAATATTGTTAAGACTAACAACAATCTGTTTCTCGTCCCTTTAACCTGCCTTTTCATGTTTATCCCTCCAATTGATTTTTCAGGCTGTGGCAGAAAATCCCGCCTGTGCTGTTGCATTCTTCTTTTTTTCACGCATCTGTTTTTTCGCTTCCACCATTTCCGGAGTGGTCTTCCAGCGGTTATGCATCCAGACCCACTGGGTCGGATATTTCTTTATATATTTTTCAATAACCCCATGGAAAATGCGGGTATTTTCCTCCATATCCCTTCTCCTGTTGCCGGTCTTGACCAAGGGTATTTCCTCTTCAACTATAAACTCATAGGTATCATCTTCCTTTTTCAGATAAAAGATCGGCAGCACCGGGGCCCCTGAATCCATGGCCAGCATTGCTCCACCGATAGGAGTATAGGCCGGTTTATCATAAAAATCCACAAACACTCCCCGGACATCGGTATCCTGGTCAATCAGAATGCCCAAAAGATTGTTTTCCTTCAAAACCCTCAGCATGGCTTTGTAAGATGACCCCCTGGCCAGGGTCTGGACACCCATTTTCCCCCTGGATTCAAAAAGCAGGTTATTGAGCTTTTCATTGCCGAGTTTTTTTCCTATGGCATAAGTGGAGATTCCGAGCATGGGCAATACCAGGGCGGTGCATTCCCAGCTCCCCATATGGCTGACCAGGGCCAGAATACCCTTTCCTTTGGCAGCCGCCTTTCTTAAATGCTCTTCGCCCCTAACCTCAAGGTCCTTAAAAAACTGTTCCGGTTTTTTCCGATTCATTTTTATGGCAAACTCGGCTCCGCTTTTTGCCAGGTTCACAAAAACCTCCTTTGCCATCGCCTGGATTTCAGCCTCACTTTTTTCCGGACCATAGGCAATCCTGAGGTTGTTGACCGCTTTGGTACGCTCCTCCTTTAATAGAATAAAGGCCAATGCCCCCAGGCTGCTGAATAACTTCATGGTCAATATCCTCGGCAATACCCGGACGGCCACCAGCAGCAATTTTATAGTCACGACCAGCAGTGAATATTTTATCTGTTTTCTGCTTTTTCGAAAACGGCTCATAACGTTTCAATCAATTTAGGCATTAACACCCCCCCTAAAGGGGTGGATTATAAGGTGACCCTAAAAGGGTCTTTGTATTGTTCACTGTAATAAAATGTTTTTGTTTTTAGACGCCATTTCACGCAGCCGAGCAGCGGAAAAATAACCGGATTAGCGCGAGGACTGTCTGAGCGAAACGAGTTTCGCAGCGCCCGGTTATTTTGAGCAGCGCAGGGTATTCCGCTGCAAGCGGAACAAGTGAACGGCTGCCCTTTTGGTTCGTTTTGGGCAAGCAAAATGAACGTAAAAAAATTAAAATTAAGAATTACTTTATATATTGACCTCACTTTATTTATCACCAACCTACCCGAAGGGCATAGCTGGGATTCACCAGCCAAGCTGGTGGTTTAAGGTATATAATTAATTTAGGCATTAACAATCAATTTCATCCATTTCAGGGATTCGGCAGGGCCCCAGCTTCCGGCTTTATATGGATGCAGCCGGGCCTCACGCTCTGCACACGTTTCACATTCCTCAAGGATCGGTGTCAGGTATGACCAGGAAACAGCAACGCCGTCCTGTCGCCAGAAAAGCATATGGTCTCCCAGGATAACGTCGAGCAAAACCTTTGCATAAGCATCAAGAGGCG
>JAFDCR010000262.1 GCA_019312685.1 Deltaproteobacteria bacterium
CTCCGGATCTGGGCTATGAAATAGTCGATGTTGTCACTGACAGCGGTTCAATGGGGCCCGTTCCTTCCTACAACTTCAGTAATGTTACTGCAGACAACTCTATTACCGCCTCTTTTTCTGCATGTATAAACCCTCCCGTCGTGCTCGATTGGGACGAATCCTATTTTTACACTATTCAGGAGGGGTATGACTACGCCAGTATTGGTTTGGGTTTGACCAATTTTACGCTTCGAATAATGTTCGGAATTTCCGCGGAAAATCTTTTCTTTGATCAGGGTGTGTCTGTCTTTCTTGATGGCGGTTATGACTGTTCTTTCACAAACAAAGTACCCATCAGGCCCACCACCAGCAGTTACAATATGACAATTTCCGCCGGCAAGGTAACCCCTTCAAATATCGTGTTGTCAACAGCCCCGTGCGATAGCAGTGATGTCACCCTTTGCACCAATAATGGAGACTGTACTGCTGCAGGTGGTTATTGGAGTGTTGATACTTGTATTAGTGTGGTTATATCAGCAGGTGGTCGTGTATGGATGGATCGAAACCTTAGTGCCTCTCAGGTTGCCACGAGTTATGACGATCCGGCAGCATATGGCTACCTGTACCAGTGGGGCAGGGCAGCTGACGGCCATCAGTTTCCCGAAGGTGGTGAATTAACTTTTACAACCAGTTCCAGTGATACTCCGGGACACGGCGATTTTATCCTGACGGAGACTTCTCCTTTCGACTGGAGAGTACCGCAAAACAATAATTTGTGGCAGGGAGTCAATGGTACCAACAATCCCTGTCCTGCCGGATTCAGGCTCCCGACAGAGGCGGAATGGCAGACTGAAGTGGCTTCATGGTCCAGTATGGATCCTGCAGGCGCTTTCGCCTCTCCCTTAAAGCTTGTTCTGGGAGGGTTCCACTGCCACTATTGCGGCGAATTCTACGAAGAAGGCTACATCGGCTACTACTGGAGCAGCACGGTCTACCATACGGTCGATGGCAACTACTCACACTACTTACAACTGGGACCCAGTTCCGCCGGCACGGACTACAACCACCGTGCGTATGGCTATAGCATCCGCTGCATTCAGGATTGAAGACACTTTGATGTGTTTTGCATCTTTTGAGTAAAACCACCCAAACCACCCTCCCCAATAGACTCATGAGAAGAGTAGCGGTGGAGTCCTATTATACAAACACAAAAAAGGCCCCTCCCAGGTCATCGGGAAAGGGCCTTTTTAAAAGGCGACTTGTCTCTTTTCATGCTGAAGAATTGACCAATTTTTGTAAAATCAACACTTCTGAGTCTCAGTTTGTCGAATGTTTACGGTTTTTTCCCAGTTAGATCAATCATTGCCGTCGCCCCTCATTTGTATTTGATATTCAAAATATATGAAAAAACAATAAGACCTTACTACTAACAATCAAGTGCACTAAGGCGCCCTAAAGACCAAAGCCAAGGCGCCCCGGCTGCAGGTATCTTCCACAGGGAGGAGGTTCCCAATGAGGCTGTAAAGCAAAATAAGTCAAACAAAAACCTGCCCCTTTGAGTTTATTTATTCAGGCCCTCTTAAGCAGTTCTTGCTTTACGGCGGAAAGGTCTTCCTCTGTATCAATATCCTTTAATATAAAAGGGTCGTCTACGGAAACCATGCGGCTGCGGTCTTTGTGTTGTTTCAGGAAACCCCGCATGCCGTCCTGTCCGTCATAGGTAAGGATCTGTTCTGCAAGTCTGCCGTCGATTAACGGCGGATGACCGCGCCTGGAGTTGAATTGGGGATAACAGACAAGGGTTAATGGATCCTTGCTATATTCAGCCACCAATCCGTGGATTGTGGCTGGACGGACAAACGGGATATCAACAGGAAGCAGGAAAAAGGCATCGCATGCCCCCTTTAGTTCTTCTGCTCCCTTTTGAATTGATGAGAACATACCATCCTGATATTGATAATTTATCACATATCGAGATGAAACAGCCTTAACAACAGGAATTAAATCGGCTGAGCGATGACCGACAACAGTAACAATATCGTCTATCCCTGAATCTGCAAACAGCCCGTAAACGTGTTCAAACAGTGATTTCCCATCAATTTCGAGCAGAGGCTTAAATCCTTTAATTCGAGAAGAAAGGCCGGCCGCAAGGATAAGGGCGCTGATCTTCATTTTATGCACTTGCCTTTTGTTCGGCACGGTGTTCAATTAATTCAGCCACAATGCTGACCGCTATCTCTGCAGGTGTTTCAACATTCAATGGCAACCCGATGGGACAGTGCACCCGGTCTATGTCGCTTTGAGTAAACCCTTCAGACAGCAGGGCCCGGTATACGTAATCACGTTTCTTTCTGCTGCCAATCATACCAATATAACTTGCGCCGGTCCTCAACGCCTGCGCCAAAACTTCCTTATCAAAGCGGTGCCCCCTTGTGACTATGGCAATATAACTTCCGGCATTTACCTTGAACTGATCAAAAACTTTAGAGAAATCCCTGCATACATGCACTTCTGCCGCTTGAGGGAACCTTTCGGGATTAGCAAATTCAGGCCGGTCATCGATGACGATGGTTTTAAAGCCCACCCGTCTGGCAAAAAGCTCTATCTCTTTTGATACGTGTCCGGCGCCCATTATATAAAGGGATCTTGGAGGGGTTATTGCGGAAATGAGTAATCTGCTCTCACTTTCCTCAACCAGCACGGTATCGGACTTTTTCGAATCATTTCCTTCAAGCAGGGCGTCCAGCATGTGGCCGTTTTCGATCTGACCATGCCATTTGCGGTCTGCAGTCCTTACGAGCCGGTCGACCTTAAATCCCTCGCCTTTATCTGAGAACTTTCCAACCCAGTAGAAAGGTTTTGCCATCTCGATTTCCCTGGTCATTATTGAGAACAGTTTAATGTTCTCATCCGAGGCTGGAATATGTTCTGAAAGGACCCGCATTTTCCCTCCGCATACAAGGTCCAGGTCATGAGTCACTGCAGACTGTGTGAGGTTATAGGATGACAGAACAGCCCCCCCTGAACCAAAAAGCCCAAGGGCTGATTTGATAGCGTGGGCCTCAACGCCTCCTCCCCCTATAGTGCCGGAAATACTTCCATCCCTATTAACTATCATGTTGGAGCCGGATGTTCGGGGGGTCGAGCCGCTGCTGTCCGTGACGGTTACCAGAACCAGGTCCCGCCCCTCCCGAAGTGAAGTAAAAATCTGCTTAACCAGTTCGATCATGGCTGAGCACCCTTCCCACCGCGTCCATAACAGGTATAAGTTTCATCAGCGGATCACCCTTTTTTCAATAACCCGGTATTAAAGGGAAGCTCCCGCAACCTGACACCGGTGGCTCTGAAAACGGCATTGGCCACGGCCGGGGCGACGGTAGGCAATCCGGGTTCACCGACCCCGCCGATTTCATGATGGCTTTTTGCAATATATACTTCAATCTCGGGCACGCCTGACATTGTCAGAATCGGGTATTCATCAAAGTTGGCGGTCTTGACCCCGCCTTTGGAAAAATGAACCTTTTCATGAAACGCCACACTGAGTGCCATAATGGCGGCCCCTTCCACCTGGGCGGTTATGGCATCCGGATAAACGGCAGGGCCGCAGTCTATGGTACAGACGAGCTTATGGACTTTGACTTTACCGGTCTTCCGGTCAACTGACACTTCAGCCATGTGGGCGGCAGATGAACCGAAACAGGTTCCTACGGCTACACCCCTGGAGCGATCCGCAGGCGCAGAGCCCTCCCACCCGGTTTTTTCAGCCAGAAGAGACAAGGCGCTGTAGGGCCTGGAATCCTTCTCCATCAGGTCCAGACGGAATTGAACCGGATCCTTTTTAGCCTTATATGCAAGTTCATCCATAAACGTTTCGATCGCAAAAACATTTATTGCATATCCCACCGATCTCCAGAAACCCACCGGGATCGGCAGATCCATCATCACATATTCCATCAGGCGGTTCTGAAGTTTGTAAGGCATGTCCGGTATACCATGGAGGGAACTTGGATCGATGTTATTCTCCACAAACTCCGGCATGGAGCGGGTCATGATGGACGGTGAAGCAACCTTGTGGGACCAGGCGACTACTTTGCCGCTCTCGTCCAGTCCGCCCTGGATCTTAGATACACTTCCCGGCCGGAAATAGTCATTGGCAAAATCATCCTCCCTGGTCCACATCACCTTGACCGGACGTTGGAGGATTTTGGCAAGGGAGACGGCATCGACAACAGGGTCTGTTTCCACGCGCAGCCCGAAACCGCCGCCAACATAAGTTGTCATCACCTCTATCTTGTCCGGCGGCAGCCCGGTAATTTTCGCGGCAGCGTCCTGGGCAGCCGTCTGTCCCTGGGTCGGAACCCATACCCTGCACCGGTCCTTTTCCACCTGCGCGGTACAGTTAATGGGCTCGAGTTGGGCATGGGAGATATAGGGAAATTTGTACGAGGCTTCAATTCTTACCGAAGCCTTGGCAAGTGCTCCTGCGGCATCACCAACGGATTCGGCAGCCACGCCGGCTTTTACCAGATGCGCCGTGAATGCCTCATCCAGTGTTTCGTCATTCAGTTGAGGATAGGGGGATTTCGTCCATTTGATATTGAGCTTTTTACGCCCCTGCAAAGCAGCATAGGTGGTTGTGGCGCATACGGCGACCCTGTTTTCCAGCTCCATTACGTCAACCACCCCTTTTACCGCCATTGCCGCTTTCCTGTCATATGACTCCGGACTTACGCCGTAATAGGGCGGGCGGGCGACAACAGCAATGACCATATCCGGAAGCTGCATATCAATGCCATAAACGGCTGTTCCCGCCACCTTGGCGGGAATATCCAGCCGGTCTCTGGACGAACCGATAATGCGGTAGTCCTTTGCATTCTTGAACGGCGGGTTTTCCGGAACCGGATGTTCCTGCGCCTTCGGGACAAGCTTTCCGTAGCCCAGGCTGCGGCCGTCCGGGTTGATCACCCTGCCTTTATCTGTGTTACATTTTTCAGCGTCGATCCCCCATTCTTTTGCCGCGGCCGCAATAAGCATCTGACGTGCCGCTGCTCCGGCTTTGCGTATCAAATCCCAACGGTGGCGTATACTGGTACTGCCCCCGGTAACCTGAGCATGCCAGAAAGGATTTTTGAAAGGTTCTGCGGCCGGGGCCATCTTAACCTGGATTTTAGGCCAGTCTGCATCCAGTTCCTCGGCCACAATCATGGCAATGCCGGTTTGGGAGCCCTGCCCGAGATTCGACTGGCCGACCCATACTGTAACCGTATCGTCTGTGGCTATCTCTACAAAGGCATGAGGCTTGAAGGATGTATCAGTCCCGGCAATTACCGGTGATGCATTAAACAGCTGGAGTTCACCGGATATTGCGGTTACTGCGACCACCAGGCTGCTCTTCTTCAGGAAGTCTCTTCTTGTCATATCAGTCTTCATAGTATCACCCCCTATTTCCTGCTCAGTTCCGCAGCCAGCTGAACGGCCTTTTTTATCCTGGGGTGTGAGCCGCAGCGGCAAAGGACATTATCCAATGCCTCATCAACCTGCTTTGCAGAAGGATTCGGCCGGCGCGACAGAAAATCAATGGTCTGGAGCATAATACCCGACTGGCAATAGCCGCACTGGGGAACCTGTTTTTCGATCCAGGCAATTTTTACCGGATGATTTTCAGGCAGGCCTTCAATGGTGATGATTTTGCCTTTCCGGACGTCGGCAACCGGAATGGAACAGGATCGGACAGCCTCATCATCAATAAGAACCGTACAGACCCCGCATTCAGCAATCCCACAGGTATACTTAACGCTTGTGATTCCCAGGTTATCCCTTAAAACCCAAAGTAAAGGGGTATCCGGCGCCGCATCCACTTTCCTTTTTTTCCCGTTCACATGTAATGAAATCATACTCCCTCCTTATTGCGGTAGACTATTCCGGCAGGTTATACGCTCAATCAACTTTATTGGATGATTAGATTACAACTTTATAAAAAATCATCATAGAAAAAATGACGCATATTGATTTCATATAAATAACCAAGAGATTGTATCATAAAAGCGAACTAATCCCTTAGGTTGTTTGGGCACAACTTTCCATATTAGATGAAATTTGAGAGAAAAGACTCTTGCCGAAGCCGTTCCGGCTGCCGGCATCTTCCACAGGAAAAATGTTCCCATCGGGGCAGTGAAGGAATATATGAGGGAGAAAGGTATTGAGACGCGATAAATAGTGAAAGTAACAGTGCGCAATTAAAAAGGCCCTTCCCAAAAATCATCGGGAAGGGCCTTTTTTTCTGCTTTGAAGTATATGACTACAGTTGCACAACCATCGCGGCTGCCGGTCCCTTTTGACCTTCAACAATCTCAAACTGTACACGTGCTCCTTCAGTCAGGGACTTGAAGCCCTCTGCCTGAATCGCAGTATGATGAACAAATACATCTCCACCACTGTCTTGCTCGATAAAACCAAAGCCTTTTGCATCATTAAACCATTTTACTGTACCTTCAACCATTTTACGTTACTCCTTTTGTTCTTGGTTCATTTAAGAACCGGTTAATAGGCAGAATTGCAAAATCCTGCCCGTTTATAGTTTTTTGCTTATGCTGATCTTAGTACCTTCTGCCGCGATACGTTTTCTTCTTACGCCGCTCTTCTGACTGGTTGACCTTTATCTCGCGGCCCTTGACCATGCTCCTGTTGAGACCATTGATCGCCTGGTCAGCCTCTGCATTATTAGGCATCTCGATAAATCCGAACCCCTTTGACTGACCTGAATACCTGTCCATAATAAGCTTCAGGCTCGAAACTTCGCCATATTGCAGAAACATCTCGCGAAGTTCTTCTTCTGATACGCTTATAGGGTAATTGCCCCACATAAATATTCATTCATATTCTCCTTTAGTTTCCACATTAAGATAATCAAAAATGGATTTAATTTGGAAGCCGGTATTTATGGGTTCAAAAAGATATTGCCTGCCCTGTCAATCATTACGGCTGCCCGACGTTTTCTTCCCTGCCTGTCGCCTGATTGACTTTGTCTGTCAGGATCAATTTCCGTTATTCCAGTTCCGGAGGTTGTTCTCGATTTACCGGCCTGTTGCAAATTGCGCCTGCTTGCCGATTGAAAATTTTTCTTTGTTCTGTTCCATGACTTCCTTGCCTGTTTCGCTGGCGGAAATCTTCTATCAGTGGCCGCATCATCATCTCCAGATGGATTATTCCTGACCAGTTTCTTTCCCAAGGACCTTTCGATCTGGCTGATTATTTTTCTATCTTCGCGGGTAACAAAGGTAAAGGCCGCACCGGTTTTTTCTGCCCGGCCGGTTCGCCCAATCCTGTGGGTGTAGGCTTCAACTGTAGCAGGCACATCAAAATTAATGACATGCGAAATGTTGGTTACATCAATACCACGGGCTGCGATATCGGTTGCCACCAAGACCTTGAACTCGCCGCGCCTGAAGCCGTTTAAGGCTTTCTGGCGTTTCTGCTGCGAAAGGTTGCCCTGCAGCGAGGTAGCGGTATAACCTGCTTTCTGCAGCTGGCCGGCTAGGCTCTTGGCCCGGTACTTGGTCCGAGTAAATATCAGGGTTGATACCATATCAGTCTTTGCCATGATCTCTTTCAAAAGAACGACCTTTTTATTCTGGTCCACTGGGTATAGTTCCTGTGAAACAGTGGTTGTTGGTCGACTGTGGGCAATCTGCACCCTGACCGGATTGTCTAAAACCTCTTCAGCTAACGAACGGATTTCATTCGGCATTGTCGCAGAAAAAAACAGAGTCTGTCGCTTTGCGGGTAGAAATTTCAATATGCGGCGGATGTCCGGTAGAAAGCCCATATCCAGCATATGGTCCGCTTCATCCAAGACCAGGTGTTCAACCTTCGACAGGTTTAATGCTCTGTCCCGTAAATGATCAAGCAGGCGGCCGGGACAGGCTACTACGATATCAACACCGGCCCTTAACTTCTTGGCTTGAGCCGGCTTGCCGACTCCGCCGTATATGGCGAGGCTGCGGATACCTGTCTTACATGCAAGCCTGCTAATTTCAGTATGGATCTGCTCTGCCAGCTCCCGGGTCGGGGCGATAATAAGGGTCCTCACCCTACGACGAGGGCCTTCAAGCAGATGTTGTAAAACAGGCAGGACAAAAGCAGCTGTCTTGCCTGTCCCGGTCTGGGCTAACCCCAGGATATCACGCCCATCCAGGATAGCGGGAATAGCTTCTTTCTGGATAGGTGTTGGTTTCTCATAATGGCAGGCTTTAATACCTGCAGTGATTTTCCGGTGAAAATCAAATTGTCTGAATTTCATGAATTTCTCTCTGAAAAATTAAGGGGCAGGGCCGCTGCTGAAGCTCAACTCATAATCAACAGGAACAATCAAGCGAAACGGCGTATAGTATAACTGCCACAAGTTTATTTTTTGGAATAAATAGAGAAAATCCTTGAAGGGACCATATCGGTCAATCGCTGGAAATCTCTGCTGTCCAATAGTAAGTGATCAGCAGAAACTAAAATTACAATTTTTTAGTCTTACGGGAGAAAAAGAATCTCGGAAGGTAAAAACTACGTATGAAGAATCGCCAGGCACTTAGTGCGTACACCTTTTTAGGTGCAGCCACACAATACAAGATTTTCTGTATAAAGCAAGATAATAAAAATTGCGGGTTATATCTTAGTGAGTATAAATGCTACCCTTGATTGATTCAGCTAATAATTTACCAGAGTTGCCCCCGCCTTTCTTCCTTGGACCTCGCCTCTCGAATCACAAGGGGTCGATCCTGAAACATGGTTCCATCTAAAGCGTGTAATGCTTTAATACCTTCATCTTCGTTTGCCATATGCACATAACCGAAACATTTTGATTGTCTGGTAAATTGGTCTCGGATGAGATTAAGTTTGAGAACAGAACCATGCAGCTTAAAAAGATTGCTAAGATCGGTTTCAGTTATTGTGTGACAAAGATTTCCAACATAGAGTTTCATACTGTTTCTCCATTAAGACTGATTAGCAGAAACTCAGGTGAAACGACCAGTACAGGAAAAATAAAGATTTTTGATGGGAATGACCTGGATAGAAAAAGCTTCTACTAGAAAATGTTTACATGAAAGCTTACTCCATTCTGAACAATTTACAATATATAAAAAATCAGATTATGATCTAAGTTCATTTTCACCAAAATTAAACACATCCCAGAAGTCTTTGAAAAAACCAAAGCCAAA
>JAFDCR010000263.1 GCA_019312685.1 Deltaproteobacteria bacterium
CCGCCAATGACAACGTTCTTGCCGAGTGAGGCGCTGCCGGCAATGCCAACCTGGGCCACGATGACCGAATTTTCACCTATCTTGACGTTGTGGCCGATCTGAACGAGGTTGTCAATGCGGGTACCTTTCATGATATGGGTCTTACCGAATGTACCGCGGTCGATGGTCACATTTGCACCGATCTCCACACCATCATCGATCTGGACCGTGCCGATATGGGGCCATTTTACATGGCTGCCGTTTTTGTCGGTGGCAAAGCCGAAGCCGTCGCTGCCGATAACAACCCCGCTGTGGATAATACATTTAGAGCCTATGGTACAGGAGTCATATATAGTGACATTGGGATAGAGTATGCAATCTTCACCGATCACGACATCATTGCCGATTACAGTGCCTCCATGGATAGTAACTTTCTGTCCCAGTTTTACTCCATCGCCGATTGAAACAAAAGGGCCTATGGATATCTCCTCAGGAATATCGCAATTCCTGCCTACAACAGCTTTTGGGCTGATGCCGGAAGCTTTGAATGGTTCTTCCTGAAAAAAAATCTGGATGATTGCCGCAGCCAGATATGGATTTTCCGTTTTGATAAGAGGCCTGTCACTGTAATCCAGGTTCAGCGGAACGATAAATGCAGAACCTTTACTGTTCTTAAGAGATTCAAGCCCCGCCTCCTTGACGAGAAAGGAGATCTCACCAGCACCGGCCGAGGCAAGATCAGCTAAACCATGAATTACCATTTCCGGTTCTCCATGGAGCTCTCCTCCAACCATCTGACAAAGTTCAGCGAGAGTCTTCTTTTTTTCAGGCATAGTCATTTTTGCACAATTAGTTCAGCTTGCTTTTCTAAAGAAAGAAAAGAAAATACCTTGTTATGTAAAGCAATTCAAGGAATCAGTGATAAAGAAACACATCCTGCCGCAATTTGTTGAACTCGGCCAGTTCATCCTGCCAAGAATTTTCAAGATCAATGATATTCATTCCCTGTTCAAGAGCCTGGCGCGCTTTTCTGTCCCCCAAAATCAAATCCATGGGTAGACGTTCATACTCATATTCATAAGGAGGCTCCTTGTATTGAAAAATATCAGGATAGAGCTGCATAACAGCCTGCAGCAGGATCAGGGAAGTACGGTACGGACGGAACGCAACAGGGTCGGTGACATGAAGCTGGAAGCCGCGGCAGGCTTGATTCACCCACTTGTTGGAAGTAGGTTCGAAAATGAGCGGCCGCAGAAAACAGCCCGGCAGGTCATGATTTTCCTTAATTCTATCCAGGATTTCGGAACTATTCATAAAGGGTGCACCAAAGAGTTCAAACGGCAGACAGGTTCCGCGGCCTTCGGATATATTTGTCCCCTCCCATATTACCTGACCGGGATAAACCAGGGATGTTGCCGGAGAAGTCATATTCGGCGAAGGAAATACCCAGGGCAGTCCCGTATCACTAAAGAGCATTTTACGATGCCAGCCCTGCATGGGAATGACCTCAAGGTCAGCCTTGATATTAAAATGACTGTTTAGCAGGATGGCAAGCTCTCCGAAAGTCAAGCCGTGTCTCATGGGAATGGGGTAGAGCCCGACAAATGAATAGCAGTCTTTCTGAATGATGTTGCCCTCTATCTGATCCCCACCGATGGGATTGGGGCGGTCAAGAACGAGCACCTTCTTGTCAAATTCCGCCGCCGCCTCAAGGCAGTAGGCCATGGTGTAGAGAAAGGTGTAGACCCTGGTGCCTACGTCAAACAGGTCGATTAGGAGCACATCGAACAGGTCAAACATTTCTCTGGTCGGCCTTCGTTGTTCTCTATACAGACTATACAGCGGCAACCCGGTTGCGGGATCGACCGAGTGGGCCGATTCTATCATATTATCCTGCTTTTCAGAAAAGAAACCGTGCTGCGGTGAAAAAAGGCAGGCCAGCTGTCCGGGAAAAGTCTTGTTAAGCAGATCGCGGGAATGGCGGAGTCTGCTGTCGGTTGAAGCCTGATTACAGAGCAAACCGAGCCTGCGCCCTGACAGCCATTCAGGTGGGTCGGAAAGAAGATTCTCAATTCCCAGTGTGGTCATTGTCCTGATGTTTTAACCCGGATTATTCACGAGTTGAGGTTGACGGTTATGCCTGCACGACCTTTTCAGCTGCCCCCTGCAGACCGGCGAACGCGTTACGGGTGTCGACAATCAGGTCTGCGTGCTCCAGGATAAACCGGTAATCGTAGGCCGTATGATCGGTTGCCAACAGGACACAGTCAACCGTCGCCAAAGTTTCAGGGGTCAGTTCGGTGCTGTCCATGCTGATGGAGTATTTCCTTACCCGCGGTATTGTCGGGATGTGCGGGTCATTGTAAATGACTTCAGCTCCTTTTTTCTGTAGGAGTTCAAGCAGTTTGAAAGAGGGGGACTCTCGGGAATCATCTACATCCTTTTTATAGGCCAGTCCCAGCAGCAGAATTTTTGAGCCGTTAATGGATTTTTTTCTGCGATTCAAGGCCTCTGCAACCCTTTGAATGACATAGTAGGGCATTGCAGTGTTGACCTCGCCTGCAAGTTCAATGAACTTGGTTGGGAAATCATACTCGCGCGCCTTGGAGGTAAGATAAAACGGATCAATGGGAATACAGTGACCACCCAATCCCGGACCGGGATAAAAGGGCATGAAACCGAAAGGCTTGGTGCTTGAGGCCCTGATCACTTCCCACAGATCAATCCCCATGCGGTGACAGAGAATTTTCAGTTCATTGACCATGGCAATGTTGACAGAGCGGAAGATGTTTTCCAGGAGTTTTGACATTTCCGCTGCCTGGGTTGAAGAAACCTCAACAACGGTCTGGATGGCTGTCCGGTAAAAATCACTGGCAAGGCGGGTGGATTCCGCATCGATCCCTCCCACAACTTTCGGGATGACGGCAGTCGTGAACTGCCGATTGCCGGGATCTTCCCGCTCAGGGGAATAGGCCAGCCCAAAATCTACACCTCCCTTGAGACCGGAAGTTTCAAGAATGGGCTGCAGGAGTTCTACCGTGGTTCCGGGGTAGGTGGTTGATTCAAGAATTACCAGCTGTCCCGGCCTGAGTTTTTCTGCAATGGATTGGGCTGTTTTTTCAATATATTGCATATCCGGCTCTCTGTTCCGGGTCAGGGGGGTCGGCAGGCACAGTACAAGAACATCTGGTTCGCTGCGACGTGAGAAATCTGTTGTACCGCGAAGAGAACCCTGTTTTACAAAACCGGCCAGTTCTTCTGAGGGGATATGCTTTATATAGCTTTTACCGGAATGGATACTGGTGATTTTTTCAGGATCCAGATCAAAACCGATTACGGAAATGTTTTTTCGTGCAAAGGCAAGACTCAAAGGCAGACCAACATACCCCAGCCCGATAATTCCCAGGAGAAACTCTTTCTTTGCTATCTTGTCTCTAAGGTTCGCCAGTCCTTGTGTCATAATGGCCTCAATGTTTTAATGACTAAAAATATCTGCAGTTTATTCAGGATGGATGTCAAGCGGGACTATTCAACAGTTACGCTTTTTGCCAGGTTTCTAGGCTGGTCAACGTCGCAGCCGCGCAACGTGGCAATTTCATAGGCCAGCAGCTGGGCAGGTATTGTAAAAAGGATCGGATTCAGTTCCGGTGTCATCTCGGGAGGTTTCGGCATATACAACACATGATCGGTTATTTTCTTCAACATTCTGTCCCCTTTTGTGCCGATCAGAATTATCTGCCCCTGCCTGGCCCTGATTTCTTCAATATTGGAGATGCTCTTTTCGTAGACCTCGTCCTTGGGGACCAGGCCGAGAATGGGCATATCCTTGTCTATGAGGGCTATGGGGCCGTGTTTGAGTTCTCCCGCCGCATACCCTTCGGCATGTATATAGGAAATCTCTTTCAACTTCAAGGCTCCTTCCAGGGCAATGGGATAATTCAAACCTCTACCCACAAAAAGGAAGTTGCGGCTGTCGTAAAAGCGTTCTGCAACTGCTTTAATGTTTTTCTGCAGTCCGGGCAGATTCTCTTCAAGCAAGGTCGGAAGACCGACTGCAGCCTGTCCCAGCTGTTTAATTTTTTTTGCCGGCAGGGTTTTGCGGATCTGCGCCAGATATGCTGCAAAAAGAAAAAGGGCCGCCAGTTGGCTGGTAAAAGCCTTGGTGGAAGCCACCCCGATTTCAGGGCCCGCATGGGTGTAAATCGTGGCATCAGCTTCCCTGGTCATGGTGCTTCCCACAACATTACATATGGTAATTACCCTGGAGCCCAGTTGGGAAGCAAGCCGAATACCCGCCAGGGTGTCCGCAGTTTCCCCTGACTGGGAAATGGAAAGAGTAAGCACCCGCTTGTTTAAAATAAGCTTGCGGTAGCGAAACTCCGAGCCGATATCAACCTCTACCGGGATGTTCACCCAGGCCTCAAGCCAATATTTGGCAACCAAAGCTGCATGCCATGAAGTGCCGCAGGCTACAATAACGATTCTTTCAAGGTTTTTAATTTCTTTTTCAGATAAACCAATCTCAGGAAGTTCAATTATGCCGTTTTGCGGATCGATCCTGCCACGGAGAGTGTTTAAGAG
>JAFDCR010000264.1 GCA_019312685.1 Deltaproteobacteria bacterium
CATTGATCGGGAATTCAGGAATAGAATATGCATTAAAAAGTTTTTTTCGGAGAACATTATGTCTGATTCGTGCAAAACATGCCCCAGTAAGAGCGAAAATGCCAAAGGCAGCTGCGGGGCAGCCAAGGTTGCCAGAACCATGCAGGACCTCGGTCTTCAATCAACTTTAGGCAAAATAAAACGCAAGATTCTTGTCATGAGCGGCAAAGGAGGGGTCGGCAATAGTACAGTGGCTACCAATATTGCCATGGGCCTTGCCAAAAGAAATTATCAGGTCGGTCTGATAGATGTTGACCTGCACGGTCCCGATATCTGCCGGATGCTCGACCTGAAGGAAAAACTCTATACAGAAAAAGAGGAAAAACCCAAACTGCTGCCGCCCATGAATTATGATGAAAATCTGAAAGTCATCTCGCTGGAATACCTGATGGAAAACAGGGATGAAGCGATTATCTGGCGCGGCCCCTTAAAAATCAAGGCAATCCGTCAATTCATCGGTGAAATAGACTGGGGGCCATTGGATTATCTGGTAATCGATGCCCCGCCCGGAACGGGAGACGAACCGCTTTCGGTCGCCCAGACAATTAAAGACGTCAATGCCCTCATCGTAACAACCCCCCAGGAAGTCGCCCTGGCTGATGTCCGTAAATCCATAAGTTTCTGCCGTCATTTGAAAATAAACATTTTAGGCATTGTCGAAAACATGAGTGGATTTATCTGCCCGCATTGTTCCCAACCGGTAGATATTTTCGGTACGGGCGGCGGCAAGAAGGTGGCTCTGGAATACACGCTGCGCTTTCTCGGCAGGGTGCCCATGGACCCCAAGGTCGTCATGGGAGGAGACAGCGGCAGGCCCTACCTGTCTTCAGGGGCCGGCACTGTGGCTACCAAGGCATTTGATGAGATTCTTGATAATATTGTCACGGAACTCCCGGTAAAAAAGGAATTAAATTCAATTAAATCATAACAGGAACAAGACCGGAAATGCTGATCAGACAGATGACCGTTGGTATGATGGGGGTATGCTGCTATATTGCGGCCTGCGAGAAAACGAAACAGGGTGTAGTGATTGATCCTGGTGGAGATGAAATAGAAATTCTGGCATTCTGCAACCAGGAAAACCTCTCAATCCAATACATTATCAATACCCATGGTCATCCAGACCATGTCTGCGGCAACGCAAAACTCAAAGAAGCCACCGGTGCGGATATCGTCATGCATGCAGCCGACGCGGACTTTTTCGGTCAGGACAGTGTTGAACAGTTCTTTTCACAGCTCGGCCTGCCGCAATCACCGCCCGTAGACAAGCGGGTTGAGGACGGTGATATCATCACGTTTGGGAACGAAACCCTTACCGTCATCCATACACCGGGGCATACGCCCGGCGGCATGTGCCTCTATTCCCCGCCAAACCTGTTTTCCGGAGACACACTCTTTGCCGGCGGTGTCGGCCGGACCGACTTTCCGGGGGGCAGCACCCGGCAGCTTCTTGATTCAATCAAGGAGCGCCTTTTGTCTCTACCGGCGGAAACAGTTGTCTGGCCCGGACACGGTTATGGCGGAGAACACTCAACCATTTCCAAGGAGAAAACGGGTAATCCGTTTCTCACCGGAGGCTGGTAAACGTGCGTGAGATCATTCTCGGAACAGCCGGCCATGTTGATCACGGCAAAACCAGCCTTATAAAAGCCTTGACAGGAATTGATACGGACCGCCTCAAGGAAGAAAAAGAACGCGGCATCACCATAGAACTCGGTTTTGCCTTTCTTGACCTGCCCTGCGGGCACCGTCTCGGCATTGTGGATGTTCCGGGCCATGAAAAATTTGTCAAAAACATGGTTGCCGGCGCTTCCGGCATGGACCTGGTTGCCTTCATCATTGCCGCTGATGAGGGCATTATGCCCCAGACCCGGGAACATTTTGAAATATGCCGTCTGCTGGGCATTAAACGGGGTATTATTGTAATTACCAAAAAAGACATGGTGGAGCCCGACTGGCTTGAGCTCGTCACCGATGATGTAAGAACTTATTTTGCAGGTTCATTCCTTGAAGACGCACCCCTGATTCCGGTTTCCTCCACTACAGGAGAAGGGATCGAAGAAGTCAGAAATGTTCTTGACGCTCTTGTCGCCGCCTCTGGTTTTTCCGAGCCCCATGGTCCATTCAGGATGCCTGTGGACAGGGTTTTCTCCATGAAGGGTTTTGGTACCGTCATAACCGGGACAGCCATCTCCGGCCGGATCAAGACCGGCGAAGACCTCATGTTCTACCCGGGCCGCCAGGTCGGAAAAATACGAGGTATGCAGGTGCATAATGTTGATACCCAGGAGGCTGAAGCCGGTCACAGAACGGCGATTAATCTGCAGGGCCTGGAAAAAGAGTCCATCAACCGGGGAGAAATGGCCGCTGCAGTTGACTGCCTGCAGCCCTCCTACCTGCTTGACGGCCGTTTTATCTTCCTGGAATCCAACAAAAAACCCTATAAAAACCGTTCCAGGGTACGGGTTCATGCAGGCACTGCAGAAATAATGGCCCGTATTGTCCTGCTTGAGGATGAGGAACTGGCACCGGGTTCCGAAGCCAATGTCCAGATACTGCTTGAAGAACAGGTTGGCTGCTGGCCGGGTGATAAATACGTGGTGCGCAGCTATTCACCCATCTCTACCATAGGCGGCGGGATTATTTATAACGGCTCTCCCAGAAAACGAAAGCGGTTCCGCCCGATAAACAAGGAGATTTTCAAGACCTACAGCGAAAACAATCCGGAAGAATTAGTTCTGCTTCATATTCAGGAAAACGGCTACAACGGTCTTACCCTTGAGAAACTTGCGGTCAAGACGGGAATTTTCGGTAAACGCCTTAATAAAATTCTGCAGCTCCCCATTTCCTCCAGGAAGATCCTGGTCGTCGAACAGGATAAACAACGCATGGTATCCACAGAAGTCTACCAGAAGCTGATTGAAAAATTTTCTTCTGTTCTCACGGAATATCATAAAAACAATCCTCTTAAAGCCGGACTGCCCAAGGAAGAACTCCGTTCCCTTCTTTACAGGGGACTGGACCAGCGTCTCTTCCAATTCCTGTTAAACGACCTGCAGAAAAAAAAGGTAATCGTCCAGGACCAGGCATTGATAAGAATGGCAGACCACCGGATATCCATGAAGGATGAGGAAGTAAATTTACGCCGTGAACTCGAAGTATTTTATAACCAGGCCGGCCTTGCCCCGCCAACGCTGAAGGAGGTAATGGCCAAGTTCGGCAGGTATCAGCACCAACTTTTGAAAGAAGTGCTGACAATTATGATGAATGAAAACCAACTCGTAAAAGTTTCTGAGGATCTGTACTTTTACAAGCCTGCCGTTGAGAATCTTAAAGAAAAGCTGGTTGCCCTCCTTGCAAAGGAAAACGAAATTGACATGCCGAAATTCAAGGATTTGACAGGTCTTTCAAGAAAGTTCAGCGTTCCTCTTCTCGAATATTTCGACCGAATTAAGGTAACTATCCGGGTAGGCGACAAGCGTATTCTCAGGGAGAGACAAAATCAGTAAGGTTGCAGGCAATACAGGCGGCCTGAAAACCGCTCAGATTAAACGTCTTGAACGTTTGGCCAAAAAACATATAGCCCGGGATCTCATCGTCAGCCCGGAAATGGCCAGAAGCATGGCCGAGCTTTCCAATGAGACCGGCAGACAGATAGCTGTGCTCATAGACCGTTCCGGTAGAGTTGATCTGGTTATTGTCGGTGATGCAAAGCAGATCGTTATCCCAGTTCTCACCAGTATCAGATCATCAGGCGGACGCCTCAAGGGACTTCGCTGTATCCATACCCATTTGGCCGGAGAAGATTTGACGGATGATGACTTGATCGACCTGTTGTTCTTGCGTCTTGATCTGATGGGAATAATCAAGATGCGTTCCAATGGACTGCCTGAAAAACTCTACTGCGCCCACATTGTCCCTTCACCCCATAACGGCAGAAACTGGACTTTTCTGGAACCCATAACACCCGGACGTCAACCGTTTGGTTTTAACGAACTCATCACGGCCCTTGAAGAAGAATTCAACCGGCTGCAGCCTGTCCGGGCTGTTGATCAGGGCAAGGACAGGGCCATCCTGATAAGCGTTATCACTCCTTCCCGTTTCCGGGAGGATGAATCGGCCAAAGAGTCAATGGATGAACTGGTTGAACTAGCCCGGTCCGACGATATTGTCGTTCTGGATACGGTTATTCAGCAGCGTAAGAAGATAAACCCGAAATTCATTCTCGGTAAAGGCAAATTGGGAGAAATAATGTTTTCAGCCTTGCGGCTTAATGCAAATCTTCTCCTCTTCAACCAGGAACTGAATCCTTCCCAGATCCGCTCCATTACGGATCACACGGAACTCCGGGTGATAGACCGCACCCAGCTTATCCTCGATATTTTTGCCAGAAGGGCCCTCAGCCGTGAAGGTAAACTGCAGATAGAGATGGCCCAACTGAAATATATGCTGCCGCGGCTGTCCATGCGGGATGACGCCCTTTCCAGGCTTACCGGTGGGATCGGGGGCCGTGGACCGGGTGAGACCAGACTGGAAATCGACCGGCGGCGCATTAACGACAGGCTTTCCCTCCTTGCCCGGAAATTAAAGAAAGTGAGCAAGGAACGCTACCAGAGACGCTCACGCCGCCGCAAGAAGGATATTCCCGTCATTTCACTGGTCGGCTATACAAATGCCGGCAAGTCAACTCTACTCAACACCCTCACCCAGAGCAGGATAACTGCCGAAGACAAACTTTTTGCCACCCTGGACCCGACAAGCCGCAGACTTCGTTTTCCCAAGGATATCGAGGTAATTATTACCGACACCGTCGGTTTTATCAGGAATCTTCCGGATGAACTGCTCCAGGCATTCAAGGCTACTCTTGAAGAGCTTTATGAAGCAGACCTGCTGGTTCATGTGATTGATGCCAGCAATCCCCGATTCCCTGATCAGATTTCCGTGGTGGAGAAACAGTTACAGGAATTGGACCTGGATAAAATTCCCTGCCTCAAAGTTTTGAATAAAATTGACCTAGTTGCCCTGGACTTTGTTGAAATGAAATGCAGAGAGTACCAGGCGGTTTCCTTAAGCGCTCTAGACTCCGGAACTTTAGGGCCTTTCCTGGAAGCTGCCCGGGAAATTATTAGCAGGTCTGCTCCCTTGAAATCTTCCGTGGTCAAACAAAGCTCAGCCAATTTAAACAGATAATATTTTATCAGGTCAGGATTACCAGCAGCCAGACGATTGGGACATTTAACAGAGAAAGAAAAACCGCTGCCGAACCCATGTCCTTGGCATGGGCGGCCAGTTCATGCTCTTCCGTCCCGACCCGGTCGACAACGGCCTCAACGGCGGAATTCAGCAGTTCCACAATAAGGACCAGCATGAGACTGCCCAGCAGAATGGCCTTTTCCATACCTGTTTCACCCAGGTAAAAGGCCAAAGGGACCAAGATGATGCACGAAAGGAGTTCCTGGCGGAAGGCCTCTTCTTTTCTGAACGTTGTTCTTAGGCCGGACATTGACCAGCCAAGCGCCCTGACAAGCCGGCCAATGCCGGTACCGCTTTCCTTTGCCATTTAGTCTTGTCTTATATAGATTAATTTGTGCTGCAGGAGTACACTCTTTTTTTACC
>JAFDCR010000265.1 GCA_019312685.1 Deltaproteobacteria bacterium
GTGTTCCGGGCAGAAGTCCGGGCAGAGGAGTACTGCGACGGCTGTCCCATCCGGTTTGACCGGCTAGCAGAGGTTGACGGCGGCCTCCTGCCAACATCTGGTGAAAGGAGGACAGCGGTATATAAAGAGGCAGATTTGCAGGAAGGTAACAGATACCTGTACAAGGTTCGTTCCCGGGCCGGCTGGTGGTACCCAAGCAAAGATTCGAACCGCGTTTCCTTTATCTGGAGGTTACCGCCAAAGGTGCCTGAGGACGTACGGGTAGTGGCCGGCGATATGGAATTGATCCTGAGTTGGGAACCTGTAACGGAAAATATTTCCGGAAGTCTTTTGAACCGAGCCCCGGAATATCAAGTGTATCGCAAAAAAGGGGACGGTCTGTTTGAAGCCATTGGCGAACCAGTAAAGGGGGCGAAATTCATTGATACGGGTCTGGATAATGATATGCTGTATACCTATAAGGTGCGGCCGCTTGTCAGGTATGCCGATACGTTACAGGCAGGTGGAGACAGCCGGGAGATAGCAGGGGTTCCGCGGGATATAAAACCTCCGGCGCAGCCCGGCCATCTGGTTGCGGTTAAACTGGCTGAGGGGGTTAAACTGGTATGGCAGGCGGTCTTGAGCAAGGATCTGGCAGGTTACAGGATTTACCGCAGGGATGAGAATTCTGCAGTGCCCGATTTGATTGGAGAAGTGGCCTATGATCAGAATCAGTATGTTGATCAGGATTTGATTGATGGCCGGAAATGGTTCTACTCGGTGACCTCTTTTGATAGGCAGCAGCCGCCCAATGAAAGTTTACCTTCCGTGGAGGCAGCTGTCGAAAAGTAATACAAACAGGAGCGCCACGAAAGTATTGAACAAGGATAACGGAAAGGAAAAATGCATCATTTTATTTATAAGGATAACCAGCTGTTTTGTGAGTCGGTTGCCATCGCAGATATTGCCGAAGCCGTAGGCACACCTTTTTATCTTTACAGCCATGCAACCCTGACGCATCATTTTAACACCTTTGATAAAAGTTTTGGCGAACTGCCCCATTTGACCTGTTTTGCCGTCAAATCCTGTTCAAACCTGGCAATTCTCCGCCTTTTTTCCACCTTGGGCGGGGGAGCGGATATTGTCTCAGGCGGTGAGCTTTACCGTTCCATGAAAGCAGGGATCGATCCCCGCAGAATAATCTATTCAGGGGTGGGTAAGACAGAAGACGAGCTGCGCTATGGCCTTGTTTCAGGCATCCTGATGTTCAATATCGAATCCGAACAGGAGTTGGAAAAATTGCAGGAGATCGCCAGAGAACAGGAGATGGTGGCGCCGGTCTCATTCCGGATTAATCCTGATGTGGATCCTAAAACCCATGCCTATATATCCACAGGTCTGGCGAAGAATAAGTTCGGGATCCCCATTGACCAGGCGGAGAAAATCTACCTGCGGGCAAAGGAAATGGAGCATATCAGGATACTGGGAGTGAGCTGCCATATCGGCTCCCAGCTTACTGATATTTCACCGTTCACAGAAGCGCTTCATAAGGTAAAGCTGTTTGTCAATCGGCTCGAAACACTTGGGATTTCAATAGACTACCTTGATTTGGGCGGCGGGCTCGGCGTGCGTTATCAGGATGAGAAACCGCCCCATCCGCAGGAATATGCCAGGGCCCTGTCGGAAGAGATGGAAGGATTGAAGTGTACCTTGATACTGGAACCTGGAAGGGTTATAGTTGGTAACGCCGGAATCCTTGTAAGCCAGGTCATCTACACGAAAAGGACCCAGGCTAAGAACTTTATCATTGTTGATGCAGCCATGAATGACCTGGCACGGCCGAGCCTTTATGATGCCCATCATGATATTCTGCCTGTAATCCGCAAAGCAGGACAGGCGGAAGAGGTTTTGGAGACAGCGGATGTTGTCGGCCCGATCTGTGAAACCGGGGATTTTCTGGCAAAGGACCGCCAGGTAACGGTTTTTGAACAGGGAGACCTGGTGGCTGTCATGAGCAGCGGCGCCTACGGTTTTACCATGTCATCAAATTATAATTCACGCCCGAGGGCTGCCGAGGTTTTGGTCAAGGATGACCAGTTTTTTATAATTCGGAACCGTGAAAATTATGAAACCCTGATCAGGGATGAGAATATTCCCGATTTTCTTGAATAGCGATCAGCAATACTTCCGGCGCCGGATATGAGCTGATTTGAGATAGTTCTAAAGATTTATGAATGCACATGGTTTAAAATATCCCATACCGTTTGCCAAAATGAGCGGTACGGGAAATGATTTTATTGTTATTGACCATCGAGAACCCTTTATTGCCGAAGCTGACCAGTCCGAGTTTGCCCGTATTGTCTGCCGAAGAAAATTTTCCGTGGGTGCCGACGGTCTTATCCTGATTGAAAACTCGGAAACAGCCGACTTCAGGTGGCAGTTTTATAATGGCGATGGCAGCAGGGCTGAGATGTGCGGCAACGGAGCCAGATGCGCCGCAAGATTTGCCTTTGAGAAAAATATTGCTCCGGCAAATATGCGGTTTGAAACAACAGCAGGTGAGATTGAGGCATTTGTTTTAAGTGAGACCGGGGAGTCTGTAAAGATACGTTTAACCTCACCGGAGGACCTGCGTTTAAATATACCGATGTCCATCGGCAATGTTGAGCAGAAGCTGCATTTCATAAATACAGGTGTGCCGCATACGGTTGTTCTGGTGAATGACACAGGTGATGTCCCGGTGGCCGAATGGGGCAGGGAAATACGCTTCCATGAAACGTTCCAGCCTGCCGGAACCAATGCGAATTTTGCCCAGGTTGTCTCGAGTGATACTTTAATGGTAAGGACTTACGAAAGGGGCGTTGAAGGTGAAACCATGGCCTGCGGCACAGGAGCGGTCGCCTCGGCACTGGTGGTCGCCCTTCTTGAGCAGGCTGTCCCGCCTCTGACGGTAATAACCTCAGGTGGTGAAGAACTGACCATTCATTTTTCTTTAACTGGTGAAAAAAATCACAGGCAGCTTGATCCGGCAAAAGGTATTTATTTGGAAGGTCCGGCCCATCTTATCTATGAAGGCCAACTTGGAATTGATGGAGTACAGGAATAAGTAGAATAATTTTATAAATTGAAACAAAAGACAACCCACTGTGATATGTAGAGAACAGTGCTGGAAATTTTGAAGAATGACTGAAGGAGGAGTGAGAGGATGAGTATTTTTCGAGGAGCTTTTGTGGCGATTGTAACGCCATTTATTGATGGGGAGATTGACGAGCAGGGCCTGGTTGATCTTATTGAATTCCATATTGCCAACGGCACGCACGGCATCGTTCCCTGCGGCACGACCGGCGAGTCAGCAACAATGAGTCATGAGGAGCATCACAGGGTTGTAGAGCTGACGGTTAAAACGGTTAACGGCCGGATTCCTGTTGTGGCGGGTTCCGGTTCAAATAGTACAGCAGAAGCAATCAACCTGACCAGGCACGCCAAGGAAGCAGGGGCGGACGGGGTACTTATGGTGTCGCCCTATTATAATAAACCCTCTCAGGAAGGTCTGTACCAGCATTACAAGGCCGTTGCCGAAGCAGTGGATGTCCCGATAATCCTTTATAATGTTCCAAGCCGCACCAGTTCGAATATCCTGCCAGCAACCACGGCCCGCCTGGCCCAGATCGACAATATTGTCGGCATAAAAGAAGCAACAGCGGACCTGAATCAGATCAGTCAGATTATCAGACTCTGCCCCGATGATTTTTCTGTACTTTCAGGAGACGACTTCACCTCAATGCCTACGGTTCTGATAGGCGGAAAAGGTGTAATTTCCGTAACAGCCAATGTTGCACCGCGGGATATGGCAGATATGATGGAAGCAGCCCTGGCAGGTGATGTGGCCAAGGCCAATCAAATACACTATAAGATGTTTCCTCTTTTCCAGGCCATGTTCTATGAAACAAATCCTGTGCCGGCAAAAAAATCTCTGGAACTCATGGGTAAAATAAAGTCCGGGCTGCCGAGGCTGCCGTTGTACAGCATGGATGATGCTACCCTTGCCAGGCTCAAAGTGGCCTTATCTGACTATGGTCTTATTTAAACGGTAAAACCGGGATAGTTTAATAAGTTTTTTAAAAAGGTTTGAGAGAGAGGAGAAATTCATGGCTAGAGTCATTATTGCCGGAGCTGCGGGGCGCATGGGGCGAAGGATCGGTTTTATGGTGAATGAGCATCCTGAACTCCAGGTTGCGGCAGGTTTTGAGCGTCCTGACAATCCAGATGTTGGAAAGGATATGGGTGAATTGGGAGGATACGGTACCAGTGGAATTACGGTTGCCGATAATCTGGGAGCAGTGATCGACCAGGGTGATGTCATTATTGACTTTACCTTTCATGAGGCGACTATGGAGATAGCCAGGCAGGCTGCGCAGAAGAACAGACCAATGGTGATAGGTACCACCGGCCTGAGCCAGGATAACCTCATGGAGCTTGCCGGACTGTGTGATAACTTCCCTTGCGTTCAGGCCCCGAATATGGCGGTAGGTGTTAATGTTCTTTTCAAGCTGGCTGCCAAGGTTGCCTCCATTCTCGGCAATGATTACGACATGGAAATTGTCGAGGCTCATCACCGGATGAAAAAGGATGCTCCGAGCGGTACCGCCATGAAACTGGGTGAGGTAATGGCCGAGGCGGTCGGACGTAACCTTGATGATGATGGGGTTTTTTCCAGACATGGTATCATCGGTGAACGAACTGATACCGAGATCGGCCTTCAGACTATCAGGGCGGGTGATATCGTTGGTGAACATACGGTATATTTTGCCGGTGCAGGAGAGAGGCTGGAGTTGACACACCGGGCCCACAGCAGGGACAACTTTGCCCGCGGCGCCGCTCTCGCAGCTGCCTGGGTGGTTAAGCAGCCGAACGGGTTGTACAATATGTTTGACGTATTAGGCCTCCAGGATTTATAAACCTTTTTATCACGCCACGATATCGGCAAATCTGCTGCGTTATCGGATTGTTCGCATAGTTTTACTATAGCGAACAATCCTCTGCCTTGCATCTTTACCAATCTTGTGTCGTGTGTTTAAAAAATATATTTAACACCATATATCATGATATTTGAACAGCATGATGATGAATGGCATGTAAAGATACACAGAGTATTATGATTAGAAATTAACAAATAAAGAAAGGCATTATTAAATGATTAAAATTGAACAGGCTGACAGACTGAAACAACTTCCCCCGTATCTCTTTGCCGAGTTGGACAGAAAAAAGGCAGAGGCCCAGGACCGCGGGGTTGACGTAATTGATCTCGGGGTTGGTGATCCTGACCTCCCCACCCCTGATAATATAATTGAGGCGCTGGCTGCGGCAGCAAAGGAACCTCGCTACCACAGGTATCCGAGTTATACCGGCATGAATAACTTCCGGGAAGCTGTGGCCCGCTGGTATAAGCAAAGGGCGGGTGTTGACCTTCATCCGCTTAAGGAGGTGGTTTCCCTGATAGGATCCAAGGAGGGAATCGCCCATATACCGTTGGCTTTTATAAATCCCGGTGACGTGGCGCTGGTGCCGAGCCCTGCATATCCTGTATATGCCATTGCCACCATGTTCGCAGGCGGTACACCGCATGAAATGCCCCTTGTAAAGGAGAACAACTTTCTCCCGGACCTCACTGCCATCCCGGCGGAGGTGCTCGACAAGGCAAAAATGATGTTTTTGAATTACCCGAACAATCCCACCGCCGCTCCGGCGACAGTGGAATTTTTTAAAACAGTCGTGGATTTTGCAGTCAAGCACAACATAATGGTCTGCCATGATTTTGCCTATTCTGAAATGACCTTTGAGGGGTATGTTCCGCCGAGTTTTCTGGAAACCCCAGGTGCCAAGGATGTCGGAATTGAGTTCCATTCCCTTTCAAAAACCTACAATATGACCGGCTGGAGAATCGGCTGGGCCGCAGGTAATGCGGAGATAATCGGCGGCCTCGGCAGGATAAAGAGCAATATCGATTCCGGAATTTTTGAAGCGATTCAGGTGGCTGGTATTGAGGCCCTTGAAGGAGACCAGCAGTGTTTAACCGACATGCGTACCATCTATACCGAGAGACGGGATGTTCTGGTTGGCGGCCTGAAAAAGCTGGGTATCAAGGCTGAGGCGCCGAACGCCACTTTTTATGTCTGGTTTGAGGTGCCGGAAGGTTATACATCAGCGAGCTTTGCCGGACTTCTGCTTGATAAGGCCGGGATAATGGCCACTCCCGGTAACGGCTTCGGCGCTCCGGGTGAGGGATATGTACGCATGGCTCTTACAGTCTCTAAAGAAAGACTTGCAGAGGCTGTCGAGCGAATGGCTAAAATCGGATTTTAAAGGCTGTCAATTTAATGGTTACTGCCTATATAGGGCTTGGTGCCAATCTTGGCAACTGCCGCGAAAATCTCCTACAGGCCTGGTCAAGGCTCGGCAAGGTGAACGGGATAGAGCTTCTGGCCCTTTCCAGTGCATACCGGTCTGCACCAGTGGGTATGGAGTCGGAAAACTGGTTTATCAATGCTGTAGGCAGCCTGAAGACAACTCTGGAACCCGCCATGCTTCTTAGGGAAATGTTTGTTGTTGAGAAAAGTCTGGGCAGAAAAAGGATTCTGGATGGCATACCAGAGGACAGATCAATCGACCTGGACCTGCTTTACTGGGGTAACATTGTCTGCGATGAACCCATGGTAAAGCTGCCGCACCCGGAAATCCCAAACCGTCTTTTTGTCCTGCAGCCCCTGGTGGAAATAGCACCCGGGCTGAAACATCCTGTATTACAGAAGACATCTGAAGAAATGCTGCAGGATTTCTTAACTCAACAGCAAGAGACCGGACTGGATCAGCAGGTTCAGAAAACGTCATGGTCCGAGACAAATGATGAGGCCCCATAGTGACTCCGCTGCGTCTTTTCATCATAGGTATTCTTCTTTTTATCCTCTACCGGCTGCTCGTGGGGCCGAAGAAAAAGCGGATGGGGGGTAAGAAAAAAGGTGGTGTATCATCCGGTGGAGCAATCCAGGATGTATTAGTGGAAGATCCTGTCTGCCATACATATATTCCCAAGGGACAGGCTGTTCAATTGCATCATGATAAGAAAAAATATTATTTTTGCAGTGATAAATGCTGTGAAACGTTTCTCAAGCAAAAAGGAGATAAAGAATGAAATTTTTTATTGATACCGCCAACATTGAAGAGATCAAGAAAGCAGTTGCCCTGGGAATGGTTGACGGCGTCACTACGAATCCTTCTCTCATTGCCAGAGAGAACAGGCCGTTTGAGGAGTTGCTGCAGGAAATATGTGAACTGGTTGAAGGCCCGGTCAATGGTGAGGTGGTCAGCCTTGATGCCGATGGTATGATTGAGGAAGGGAGAAAACTTGCTGCCTTCCACAAGAATATTGTGGTCAAGATACCAATGACCACTGAGGGGCTGAAAGCCGTTAAGGTTTTAAGTGCTGAGGATATCAAGACAAATGTTACCCTGATCTTTTCCTCCATGCAGGCATTAATGGCTGCCAAGGCCGGGGCAGCCTATGTAAGTCCTTTTGTGGGCCGCCTGGATGATATTTCCCAGGTCGGTATGGATCTGGTGAGCGATATAATGAATATCTACGGTAACTATGGGTATGAGACCGAAGTTATCGTCGCCAGTATCCGCAATCCTGTCCACGTGGTGGAGGCTGCCTTGATCGGTGCGGATATCGCTACCATTCCGTTTAAGGTAATTGATCAGCTGGCAAAACATCCCCTTACTGATATCGGGATGGAGAAATTTCTCGCTGATTGGGAGAAACGAACAAAATAGTTAAAGGTCTTTTCAGGTACTTTATTATGCGCCTTGCACTGTTGACAGTTTTTGCAGCAGTTCTGAGCTTAGCCTTCCCAGATGCCAGAGCGGCCATGTACTCATACGTCGATCAGTACGGCGTGATGCATTTTACCAATGTCCCGGCAGACCCGAGATACAAGGAGCTTCCCGGGTTTGAAAGAATAAGAATAACAGCCATAAGGGGAAGATACGGACAATTCATTAAAATGGCTGCCGATAGATACCGGCTGGACCCCGAACTCATCCGGGCCGTAATTAAAGTTGAATCCAGTTTCAATCCTTTTGCGGTTTCAAAAAAAGGTGCCATGGGTTTGATGCAGTTAATGCCTGAGACCGCAAAGGAAATGAAGGTAATGGAGCCGTTTGAGGCCAGGGATAACATTATGGGCGGCAGCAGGTATCTGAGAAAGCTGCTTGACCAGTTTGAGGGAGACCTGCGGCTTGGGCTGGCAGCCTACAATGCAGGTCCCAACAGGATTATTGCAGGCAGAATTCCTGCAATAGATGAAACGGAGCAGTATGTTAAAAAGGTTCTGTACGAGTATGGAAAATACAGGACAGGGGCATTGGCTGAGCAATAGGGACGGTTTATTATGAGAAATATTTATACTGTTCCCAATCTATTGACAGGTTACCGGTTTGCCATTGTTCCTGTGCTGCTGCTTCTGCTCCAGCCGGCAAGAGGAGATCTTGTTGCCCTATGGGCTTTTTTTCTTTTCTTATCAGGCGCCTTGACTGACCTGGCCGACGGTTATCTGGCCAGAAAACACCAGATTGAATCAGTTCTGGGTAAGCTGATGGATCCCCTGGCTGACAAGATGCTTGTCGCAACGCCTCTGGTGATGCTGATACCCATGGGCAGGCTGCCTGCCTGGGTCAGCCTGCTTATTATCTCCAGGGAACTGGCGGTGACAGGCCTGCGAGGGCTTGCTGCAGCCAGCGGTATCGTGGTTTCGGCCAGCGGGCTAGGCAAGGTAAAAAGTGTTTTCCAGTATACCGCACTCTGTGTCCTGATTTTCCCTGCCGCTCTTTTACCCATTCCATATCTCCACGACCTGGGCAGGGTGATACTTTACGTATCTCTCGTGCTCACTGTCTGGTCGGGAATTGATTATTTTGTCCGGCTGCAGAAAATATATTTGAACCCGCCGAAAGACTCATAGGTTCTGTTGCATTGAGCAAAAAGGGTTAATGACCTGTAAAATGTTTCTAATGTCGCTGTGGGGGCAGAATACAGGTTGACAGGAAAAGTGTTTTTGCGTTAAGAAACAAATAATTGCCGGAGTGGTGAAACTGGTAGACGCACGGGACTCAAAATCCCGCGGGGGCGACCCCGTGTCGGTTCGATTCCGACCTCCGGCACCA
>JAFDCR010000266.1 GCA_019312685.1 Deltaproteobacteria bacterium
CGGTTTTTCCATACTCCTTGAGGGTGTGTATCACACTCAACAGCGGCGGGGGGCCGTAGTAGCCCGTAAAGGCGTGATCAGCAGCATCAACAATAGTTGCACCATTCAGTACAGCTGAGGTGATCCGGCCTATATCATTACCGTCAGTATTGTGACCGTGATAATGAATAATGAGATCAGGATATTTCTGTTTGATGGCAGCTACAAGTTCTCCGATACGTTTCGGAGTGCCGAGTCCGCCATGATTCTTAATACAGAGAATAATCTCTTCTCCGGTTACATCAAGAATTTGCTGAACTTTGCCGACATAGAATTCATCAGTATGTTCCGGGCCGGTGGAAAAGCAGATAGAAGGTTCAAGTATTTTGCCTGCCCGCTGTACTTCTTCAAAAACAGCCTGCATATTCGGGACATGGTTCATGAAATCAAACACCCGCCAGACATCAACGTACTTGGCGAATTCGCGGACAACAAAGCGGATTACATTTTGCGGATACGGCCTGTAGCCGAACAGGTTGACCCCCCGGCAAAGGGTCTGGAACATGGTATGCGGCATTTTTTCACGCAGGAGTTCCAGTTTCAGAAACGGGTCAACCTGTTTTCTCAGGATGTCAACATGAACTGAGGCGCCTCCGGTGATTTCCAGTGAAAAATAATTTGCCTTTTCCCTGGTTTCGGCAGCCAGGAGATCGGTATGCAGAAGTATCCTGTTCTTGAAATCAGATTGTGATAAATCCCTTGCCGTATTCGTTAAAAAATAACCGTCAGCCTCTCTTAATATCCGAAGTGCTTCCCGGGGTTCCATTCCTTGTACAATTCTTTCCATGACAATACCTTATATATTATTAAAATCGATTAGATAGCGTATGAATTCTCTTCTTTATAATGAATTTCGGCAATGAGCTTTGCCAGTTTATTGATTTCAGTATCCTTTTCTTCATATTCGAGCAGGTGTGAATGTGTCTCAAGATAGGATGTATCAAAATCTCCTTGCTGGAAATCGGGATCATTAACCAAAGCCAGATAAAAGGGAATTGTCGTCTTTGGGCCGATGATTACATAATTCTTAAGGCAGCGTCTCAACCGGTCAACTGTCTCATTCCAGCTGTATCCATGCACGGTTAACTTAACCAGTAATGAATCATATACTTCAGGTATGGTATATCCCTGGTAAACAAAACCGTCGAGCCTGACACCGTAGCCGCCGGGTGAACGGTAGATATCAACGGTCTTGCCGCCTTCCGGCATGAAGTTATTCTTCGGATCTTCAGCATTGATGCGCATTTCAATGGCATGTCCCCTGATCTGCACATCTTCCTGGGTGAAAAGGAGTTTTTTGCCAAATGCAAGTTTGATCTGGGTTCTTACAATATCGATACCTGTGACCATTTCAGTTACGGTGTGTTCGACCTGGATCCTGGTGTTGATCTCCATGAAGTAATAGTTCAGGTCACTGTCGACCAGGAACTCGACGGTGCCGGCATTGGTGTAGTTAGCCGCTTTTGCCGCTTTGACTGCGGTCTCACAGATGGAATCAACAACAGTCTGATCATTAATCATTGATGGTGCTATTTCAACAAGTTTCTGGTTCCGCCGCTGGATGGAACAGTCGCGGCTGCCCAGATGCACAATGTTACCAAAGGAGTCGGCAATGACCTGCACTTCAATATGTTTGGGATTCACGACAACCTTTTCCAGATAGACATTGTCGTTGTTAAAGGCGGCTTTGGCCTCGGCTCTGGCCATGGGGATCTGTTCCTGCATCTGACCGTCATCTTCAATCCGGCGTATACCGCGGCCGCCGCCGCCGGCGGTAGCCTTGAGCATAATCGGATAGCCGTATTCAGCTGCAAAATCAAGTGCCTGTTTTGTGCCTTCTTCGCCAGGGGCCAGATTAGGTGTGCCCGGAACCATTGGGATATTTGCAGCGGCCATTATTTCTCTGGCAATGACCTTGTTACCTAGATTGGTGATAACCTCAGAAGAAGGACCGATAAAAATCAGCCCGGCTTCTTCGCAGGCTTTGGCAAATTCCGGATTTTCGGCCAGAAAGCCATAGCCAGGGTGCACAGCGTCGGCACCTGACTTGCGGGCGGCCTTAATTACCTTTGTAATATCCAGATAATCTTTTCTCGGGCCCTCTCCAAGCCAGATAGCTTCATCGGCTATTCTGACATGTAGGGCATCAGTGTCAGGGGTTTCATAAATCGCAACAGCCTTGTGGCCTAATTCCTGGGCAGCGCGAATTACTCTGATTGCTATTTCACCACGGTTTGCGACGAGTATTTTCTTCATTAAATTTATCCCTCAATATTAATTTAGTTAATCGACTTCAGTTAATAGACAATCTCATTTAGGTGCAGTAATCCGGTATTAATTTTTTATTTCATAAAATAAACCGGAGTTGGAAAGCGCTGTAACTAAGAGGCGTCAGACTGAAGCAGAATTATCTCATAATGATTTAGGAGTCTGCGAAGTAGATATACCTAGCATAAATTTATATACGGGGCAAGAAAAAGTGTTTTTGAAAAGTAGAATTTTTCACTTTTTATTGGATTAAATTTAAAAATTCAAATACCCGGCGTTGTGGGCGGGCTTAGGGAAGCTGGTGCGAAAAAGATTCTGTTAAAATGAAGATTTCATCAAAAGAGGCTGCCTGATAGATTAGTCTGCGGATGGCTGAGCCGCCGGATATTCCCTTAAAATAACGTCCGGCCTGATTTTTGATCCTGGGCAGTATTTTATGGGGTTCACCGAATTCCCGGATGATTTCCAGATGACTTTTCAGTCCTGCCATTCTCTCCGGAAGAGAGTTCGGGATTCCGGCAGCTGTAAAGACCCATGGATTACCTAAGGCCGCCCTGCCAATCATTATCCCATCACAACCGGTCTCCTCAATTATCCGCATGGCTTGTTGAAATGTAGTCACATCTCCATTGCCTATTACCGGGATAGATACATTTTTCTTTACCCGGGAAACAGCCTTCCAGTCAACCTGTCCTCCAAAACCCTGGGACCAGGTCCGTCCATGTACTGCAACAGCATTTGCACCGTGATCTTCAGCCATTCTGGCAAATTCGGGTGCTGTAATTGAATCACTGTTCCAGCCTGTTCTGATTTTCACCGTAACTGGGAGATCGGTGTTTTGGGTTACTGCTGTAATAATATCAGCAGCTGATTTAAAATCTTTCATCAGGACTGCAC
>JAFDCR010000267.1 GCA_019312685.1 Deltaproteobacteria bacterium
AGCTGACAGCTGCTGCCATCTGTTCCAGGACTTTACAAGTTCTTCCGGTTTTAATCCTCCTGCCATTGAACTTATCAGAACGATCTCGGGCTGCAGCATAAGTATATCCTCCCAGGAGTAACGCGGGTAGGAATCAGCGCCTGCGGCGGAGTTAATACCCCCTGCCAACTCAATCAGTTCATGAATAAAGGTGTTTCTGCCTGCTGAAAAAAGCGGCTCTGCGTCAATCTGAAAAAAAATCCGGGGTCTGATGGATGTTGTTTCTACCAGTGTCTGTACATGTTCTACCCTCTCTTTCATGTCGGCAACCAGTTCCTTTGCCGTTGGTTCAGCCTGTAGCAGGGAACCCAGCCGGTTAATTGAGTCCATGATCTGGAAAAGATTTCTTGGATCAATGACATAAACCGGAATGTTGAGCGCAACAATCTTATCGATAATATGTTTCGGATTGCCATCCTTGATTGCCAGGCAGAGATCCGGCCTCAGGGAGACTATTTTCTCAACGTCAAGCCGGACATAGGACCCTACCCTCGGCAGAGACCTGGCTTCGGCCGGATACGTGCTGTACTGGGTAACACCAATAAGTCTTTTTTCCTGGTGCAGGTCGTAGATGATCTCCGTAATACTGGGGGCAAGGGCTATAACCCTGGTGGGGTTATCCGGAACCGTGAGATTTCTGCCTACCTGATCAGTTACCGACCTTGCAGTTACACATGCTGGCAATGCAATTAAAAGGATTATTGCAAGGAGTAATATTTCTGAAATGCTTATTCGGATAGGAAAAAATCTCATTGTAAAGTTATTTCAACTTAAAGGTAACCGGTACTTTAACCCACATGGGTATTCTTTCGCTGCCTTTTCTTCCAGGTTCAAAACTCCATTTACGTACCGCTTTTTCTGCAGCCCGGTCAAGCAGGCTGAAACCGCTTGAAACATCTATCTTTAATTCAGCCACCCCCCCCTCTCTGTTTATCAGGACCTGCAGGATCACCGTTCCTTTCTGGCCTCTTTTTCTTGCCAGACTGGGATAGTGAGGCGGGGTGTTTAGCCTATAATGGGGATATGCCATCTGTAATGTTCCTGGCTGACTGGTACCATTTTCTTCAGATACTGTTTGGGATTCTGTCCGTACTGAAGCCTCCCCAATTTTTTCTGTTTCAGCTGTTTTTTCAGAAAGTTGTGTGCCAGATAAAATATCTTCAACCTTTGCTTCGTCCTTTTTCTTGGGGATATCAACAGGCTGCACAGCCTTTACAGCTGGCTGTAAAATTTTTTTCAGTTCTATTTTGTTAACAGTTTCAGTTTGCGGCGCAGGTAATTGAGGAGATTTTTCAAACTGATTCACGGGTTGCGTTTCATGAATCTTCTGTATTGAGTCAACCTCTTTTTTCTGTCCAAGAAAAACGCTGACAGACCGTGGCAGTGATACACTGGGGACAGAAAAGGGTTTGGCCTGGAATTTGAAACCCAGAAGTCCCCAATGTGCAATTATTGCAACTAACAGGGCAATAAGCATGCGGGAAAGGTTATTTGGCATCAGCCTGTAATGAAACATTTGATATCCCAGCAGATGTTATTATATCAAGAATGCGATACAGTTCCTGGTAGGTAATTGCTTCATCGGCAAATAATTCCACGCAGACGGATTTTTTATCTGCAGCCTTTTGAAATCTGTCTTGCAGTGCAGATTGTAAATTTTCCAAAGGAACCATTTTATCCTCAAAAAAAACTTCTCCATTCTGTCGCACCGCTACTGTCAGACTCAGTTCCATATCGATTTTCGCGGTTGAAGAAACCGGAAGCGATATTGGCAGGCTGCGGTGCACAGCCATAGAAAGCATGGCATATATGAAAAAAATCAGCAGGAGGAAGACAATATCTATCAGTGGCAGCATCTCAATACGCGGCTTTTTAATTCCTAAATGTTTTCCTGATACCTTCATGATTCCCTTTCCTCACCTTCAAGCTTTTCATAAACAATTTCAAGACTGGTGGCATATTTTTCAATATTTACTACAGCCTTTTCCACTCTTGAGTTGAAATAATTGTACGGAAAGACCGAGAGTATGGCAATGCCCAGACCGGTTGCCGTGGTGATAAGAGCCTGGGCTATGCCCGCGGTGACAGCCTGGGGCTGGTCGATCCCGACGGAACCGAGTGCCTCAAACGAGGTTATGATGCCGATTACTGTACCGAAGATACCAAGCAGCGGCGCTACGGTGATCATGGTATCGAGTATTCCCATATAACGCCGCATATAGCCAATTTCTTCAGCTGCGGCCGCCTCCATGGCCTTGACCATGGAAAACTCCCGGTGCAGGATACCGCTCACCAGGACCCTGATGATAAAATCCCTTGAACCGGAGACCCTGCTGCGGACCGCCTCCCAGTCGCCCTGGCGACACAGTTCCAGGACATCCTCAATGAGCTTCCGGTTGCGGTTCAGGTCAACAGAGAACCAGAACAGCATTCTTTCGATTATCACCGTCAAGACCAGAATGGAACAGGCCAGTAATGGATACATCACCGGCCCGCCACGAAGGAAAAGATCAATCATGATTTTATCCTCATATTGATTTCTGACAGAATCCGCTCATTCAGAAGGTGCCGGATATGCCGCCGTAGAACTTCCGACCCGGAGCGGGATAAAACTGGTTTGGGAAACCCCATTCCGCATTATCGATCCCCCAGGTTGAGTATTCCTCATCGAATATATTTGCAATTTTAAAAAATACTGTCAGTTGAGTATTTCTGAAACTTTTCTTGTACCGTAAAAGCAGATCAACAACCGTATAGTCGTTGAGTTTTTCCGTATTATTGTTGGTATCACCGGAAAGGTACGAATCGTCTACATACTTCAGGCTTGGGATAAGATGAATATTATGCGGCAGGGTCAGATCCAGACTTGCCGCAAATAGGTTATTTGGCACTAGGGGAATGTCATTGCCGATGTTGAGTCCGGCCTCAAAGGTCGACTCCTGGTAGGTATAGTTGACCCTTAGATCAAAAACATCTTCCAGTCCATAGTCCAGGTACATTTCCAGACCGCGGTGTCTTGAATCATCCATATTATCATTGACCCAGGTTACCGGATTCAAGCTGATTTCATCTTCCATATCAATATTGAAGAGGGTTAATCCATAGGTGAAATTCTGTGATGGGTTTATTTCTAAACCAGCCTCAATGCTTTTCCCCTCTTCTGCTTCCAAATCCGTATTCAGATCATCCGCACCCCAGCCGCTGTAGTTCGCCTGTTCATCGACAAAAGGATACCTGTAAACCCTTGAAAACCTTGTATAGAGTTTCATGCTGTCCTTTGGAAGCCAGGTCGCACTGAGATCAAACACTTCGCCGTCATGCTCTTTTTCTTTATCGAAATTATTGGCCGGAGTTATCAAATCGTTCAATTTCCCGTGGGTTTCAGAACTTTCAAACCTGACTCCGCCGCTTAAAATAATATTACCCCCGATGGAAATTTCATCATGGATGTACCACCCGACAGTATCCTTCTCAATTTCCGTAGTCCGGGTCCTGTTCAATCTTGCAGCTTCACCGTACATATCAACGGTCAAGGTTTCATAATACAAATCAACTCCGGTTACCAGCCGGTTCTCTAATTGTCCATGGGTTGTTGACAGTACATATTTAGGCTGGATCCCGATGGTTTCTATTTTATAGTCGCCGAAACTCCACCATGAAAACCTGGTGGAAATATTTTCAGAGGTGCCGTAGACAAGATTTACACTCGGGTCTCCCAAGCTTCCGAAAGAGCCTTCCAGGAGAAGATTATAATTATAGTATTTATTTTCCGCCTCATCTGAAGTAAATCCCGACTGTGTCGGGTCTTGGACGATTTCAATACTGGTAAGTGCATTCGGC
>JAFDCR010000268.1 GCA_019312685.1 Deltaproteobacteria bacterium
ACCACTATGATAGTGGTAATGCTTCTCATTGGCATTTATTCCTTCATAAACTGGCACCCAAGGCATAAAAGACTTCCTGCCGGCAGAGAGAATTCATTGCAGGATCATGAACAAATTAACCTTCGGGAAGCATTTTCCGCCGCTGGCATCGGCAGTGCGATTATCCTGGTTTCGGGCGGTTTAATATGGATACACTATTATATCTTATTGATTCCCTTGGCTTTGTTTATGATACGGCCATTTCAGAAAAGTGATCAGCAAAGTCTCCTTCAGCAATTTATGAGAGCAGCATCGATTATTGCTCTTCTGCATTTCACTCCAATATTTTTATTCAGTCCCACCTTACTGTATCAATGCCTTATGTTTAATATAGCGACACTGATGCTGATCGCCTTCGCCTTCAATGATATCTGGCATCAAGGGATAAGGCAGTACAGTTAGCTCCAACTCTAAAAAGTGTTGCTTCTGCCGACTTTGGAGTTGATCCATGCGTTTATTTTTTTTCGTGCTGTCATTTCACTGCATTTCGTTTACCATGTGCTGGCCCGGTTGCAGGCGGACCTGAAACATTGCCAAGGAGTTCACCCATGACTGTTATCAGCGAACAACAACTCGACTGCGGGGGACACCCCGTTCATACCCTTCAGGCCGGGCCGGATTCCGGCCCCATGATTCTGCTCCTGCACGGGATGAAGTTTCAGGCTGCCACCTGGCAGGAAACTGGAACCTTAGCGTCACTGGCTCAAGCAGGCTATCGGGCCGTGGCCCTGGACCTTCCCGGTTTCGGCCGATCACCTGCTGCGGATATCGAACCGGCCGCGGTTCTCAAGGAGGTGATCAGTCAGGCTTCCCAAGACAGGGTAATCCTCGTTGGTCCTTCAATGGGCGGTCGTGTTGCCCTGGAGTTTGCCCTGGTCAATCCGGACCTGGTAACAGGTTTGGTTCTGGTCGGTGCTGTCGGCGTTCAGGAAAACCAGGAAAGGCTGAAAGAACTATCCCTTCCCTGTCTGGCGATATGGGGAGGAGAAGACGTCATATCGCCCATAGCCAACGGATATCTGATTCAGCAAGAGGTGATTGGAGCGGAACTGTCGATTATCCCCGGTGCTCCGCATCCCTGTTATCTTGACAACCCCGAAGAGTGGCACCGGATTCTGCTCGGATTCCTGACTGAAAAATTCCCTGTCTGAAAATCTCTCTAAAAAACCCCGTGCTGATGCAGGATGTTGAAACCGATACCCAGCAACACCAGACCGCCTATAATCTCTGCCCCGGCACCGATCCTTGATGCTGAACCAAGCAGGCAGCCAAGTTTTAAACCGATTACGGTCAACAGGGTTGCAACAAGCCCGATGACAGTTGCCGGCAGCCAGATGGCTACATTTAATACGGAAAAACTCAAACCGACTGCCAGGGAATCAATGCTCGTTGCAACTGAAAGCATGATGAGCGTATAACCTTTGGTAGGATCTATTTTCTGTGCCTCTTCTTCCCGTCCGGCGATGGAATCCTTAATCATCTTGGCAGCCACCAGGGCGAGAAGCCCGAAGGCAAGCCAGTGATCAAACCTTTCCAGCATGGATCTGACGGTTAAACCTCCGGCCCAGCCGATAATGTTCATCAAAGCCTGGAAGAGGCCGAAGTGAAATGCCAGCCTGAAGGTCTGTCGCCCGCTTACCCGGCAAAGGGTGACACCGGAAGCAAGGGCTACGGCAAAGGCATCGACCGCGAGCGCCAGCGCGATGAGTATGATTGTCAGAAAACCCATGCGCTTCTTTATAAACTAGAGCTGTTGAGCCGACAAGTCATATTCATTTCTCAGTAAAATTGCAGGGGCCGTATCGGCTTGCCTTTGGCGAACATTTAAGTTAATGGTTTTATTGTTTCGGATGAAACACTCTATTGGTATTAAATGGTTATAATCTTATTGGTTCACTCTCAATATTTTATATTTTAATGTGGCTACAAACTATTTTCAGGTTTTGATAACCTGGACTCCCGCCTGCGCGGGAGTGACTTTGTTGTATGGTTTGTCATCCCCGCGGAGGCGGGAGGTAAGCGACCAGGGGAGACTCCGATTCAGTTTTTGTTCAGCAGCAATCTTCAAGAATACTCAAAAACCTGAGAATCATTAAGAGCCTCAATATTTTATATAATAGCTGAAATGTTCGTGAGAAATGCGGGTTTGGGTTGATTATAGGCGTAATAGGTCTTAATATTCTCTGGCGTAAAAAAAGTACTATTTCACCTAAAACTGACGCACCTTTAAAAGGTTCGTTTATATTTTATATCAACCGCTCCAAGGAGCAGTAAATATATGTCAATAGAACAGGCAAAAGAAGTATTAAAGATTGAGGCTGAAGGAATCCTGGCTTTGCTGGACCAGATCGGTCCTGGCTTTGACAAGGCCGTTGAGCTTATCATGTCGTGTCCCAGCAGGGTTATTCTGACGGGTATCGGAAAATCTGGAATAATAGGACAGAAGGTTGCAGCCACCCTTAACAGTACGGGAACCGCATCCTTTTTTCTCCACCCGGTTGAGGCCATGCATGGCGATCTGGGTATTGTCGATACCAGAGATGTTGTGCTAGCCATATCATACAGCGGCGAAACACCGGAACTGAATCTCCTGGTGAACAGTTTGAAAAACAGGTCCGTTTCAATAATAGCCATGACAGGAGGTGCTGAATCCACCCTGGCCAAACTTGCCGATGCGGTTTTGCATGTTGCCGTTCCCAGAGAAGCGTGTCCTCTGGGATTGGCCCCGACTGCCAGCACTACCGCCGCCCTGGCAATGGGTGACGCCCTTGCTGTGGTTCTTCTTGACCGAAAAAAATTCAAAGAATGTGATTTCCGTAAGAACCACCCGGGTGGAAGCCTGGGTGAGCGTTTGAAGGTCAATGTTTCGGAAGTTATGCTGACCGGTGAACATATTCCCAAGACAGGCCCGGAAACATCCTTAAGGCAGGCAGTATCGATTCTGAATGCCAAAAACCTTGGTGCTGTTCTGATAGTTAATGATGATCAGAGGGTGGCAGGGATAATTACCGATGGCGACATCAGGCGCATGGTGGCTAGAAATGTTGATCTTGATACGCAGTTGGCAGTTAATCACATGACACCGACTCCAAAAACAATCTCCGAAAAACTCCTTGCCGCCGATGCCTTGAGTATTATGCAGGATCACGAAATTACCATTCTGCCCATTACCAATGCCGATGGACACCTGTCAGGTATTCTTCACCTTCACGACCTGATCGGTAAGGGGGAATTCCGCTTTATGGTATAATCGAAACGTGCGGAAAATATAAATTAATGACCAATGGGGTAAGATCATGTGTCAAATGAACGTTGTCCTTGAACATGACGGGGCTCAGGAAAAAATAATGGATAATGTTACCCATCTGGAGGTTACCGGTGAGGGTGTTATTGTCAGCACCCTGTTTGAGGAACCCAGGCTGGTAAAATCAGCCCGGGTAAAAAACATAGACTTCCAGAGCGGCCTGGTTGTCCTTGATAACAGAGTATTGGGTAATGACTGAAAAACACTATTCAGACCTCGAAAAACTGCAGGTACTGCTGACCCACTGGCTGCAGCATAACGAAAGCCACGGAGAAGAATATCTAAAATGGGCCGAAACGGCCAGAAAGGGAGGTTATGCTGCCACGGCTGAATTCATCGAGCAGGCGGTTGACCTCCTCCAGCAGGCGGATGAATCCCTGCAGAAAGCACTGGAATCTGTCGGCGGTCCGAGCCGGGGACATCACCACCATCACCACCATCACGACTAAACTGCCTTTTAAAAAGGTACATAACGCGCAGGATGCGAGGCGAAAGCAAAAAGTTGTTTGCGCGGAGCTTCACAGAACATATCCAGGAGTTATCCATCAGGTTCTGGTTTCCCGGCTTGAATCCTGAAGTCTGCAGTTATTTAAACAGGTTTCAAGTTCTGTGCTGGCAAGAAACGGAGAGTTCTATTGACAAGCACGTCCGTTGTCTGTAAAAAAATATTATGGGTTCGGAAATGTGCTGAAACACGAGGGTGATTCATTTTTCCATAAGGGGCTGGAAAATAATTTCTCACCATAATCAGATACAACTCCATGACATTGTGGGGTATGAGCGTGGTTAATATTTTATTCTTTTTTTTCGCACTTCTTTTCTTCTGCCCCCTGTCCTATGCTGCCGAGCCGGCCACCCTTGAATCGCGAACCACCCAGGAACTGCTGCTCTACTACGACTGGGAAGAAATGCTCGTTGAGGCGCCGACCCGGCGTCCGACCAGTTTAAAGGATGTGGCGGAGAACATCTCGATCATCACGGCCGAGGAGATCAGGAACATGAACGTCCACTCGGTTAATGAGATCCTGCGGACCGTGACCGGAATTCATATGGTATTTTACGAATATTATGGAGGGGCAGGGGCAAACTATATCCATACTTCAGCTTATGAACATGTTCTCATTTTGCTGGACGGGGTGAGGATAAACGATGCGGATCAGGGGTTTACCGATACAACCGGCATCCCCGTCCAGATCATCGACCGTATCGAGATCGTCAAGGGACCGGCCTCCTCTGCCTGGGGCACGGCCCTGGGCGGCATCATCAATATTATCACAAAGAGCGGTGGCAACGACCGTCGTCCCACCCGCACGGTTTATGCCTCTTACGGAGAGGGAAACAGCCGCGACTATCGTATGGATAGTGCGGGCAAGACTGGAAAAGTCAGTTATTATCTGTATGGCGGTTTTATTGAGACCGAAGGTCTGAAAAGAAAGGCCGTAATACCGGACAATTTTTTTAAAAGCACAAGTTTCTATGGTAAAATCAATGTCGAGCCTTCAAAAGATGTTTCCCTGACTTTATCAACCGGTTACTGGAGCCCGGACATCAATAATTTTGACCTGCTGGATTCAGATATGCGTAACGTATACGGTTCCGATAATTATTACCTATCCGGTAAAATGGCTGCCGCCCTTACCCCTAACCTGAAGCTCAACCTGAATGTATATTATTTCAACAACGAAATTTCAGACCTCTGGACTGCCCTTGGAACAGGAATGCTCGGCAGCAGGGGCGATTTTTTATTTCAGTACAATTACGACAACTCGGTTTTTGGAGGTAACACCGGACTCACCTGGCAAAAAGGCCGCCATGCAATAGCCTTTGGCGCTGAATACTACGGTGGAGAGAATGACCGTTCAGTCACGTCCGGAACTCTGTACCAAACATTATACGGTGCCCTTCCGGAAGAAGACCTGGGCAAGGATGATATCAAAAATCTGGGTATTTTTTTTAATGATACCATTAAATGGAGTCGCTTGACGATCACTCCGGGCCTGCGCTATGACCGGGTGGAAATTTCCGACGTCTATTCCGAGGACAAGATCAATCCGAGCCTTGGAATGACCCTGGATATATCCGAAAATACCCTTGTCCGTGCTACGGTGGCGGGAGGTTTCGCAAGACCGGGCATCAGCACCATTACCGGGTGGCCGGGAACATACGGTTTTCCCGGCAATCCGAATTATAAATCCGAGACCGTTCGGTCCTGTCAGGCCGGTATTGAAACGGACCGATTCACAAAAGTGCATCTCAAGGCGGATCTCTTCTACCACCGAATAGAGGAAACCTGGTTTTTCAACAACGCAGCCGGGTACTGGGACAACGGCGGCGTTTCAAAAAGAAAAGGCTTGGAATTGAACATGGTAGCCAGTCCCTTTGAAAATATCACCGCTGGTCTGGGCTATACCTATATCAGGATTGAACCTTTTGATGACGATGAAAGCAATTTTCATGCCCTCAATGCCAAATTAAGTTATAGCGACCACCGCCTCGGCAGTTTTACACTTCTCGGTCGCTATCTCCGGGATGGTAGACGTTTGTCCTCCGCTTTCACCGCAGATTATTCAAACATGATTTGGGACCTCCATTATAACAAGAACTTCTTCTCGATCAAAGCCACTGAAGTGAATTTGTTTGTAAGCGTCCGCAATCTGTTTAACGGCAACCTGTACTGGCTGGATTGGTATAAAAATCCCCGCAGATGGTTCGAAGGCGGGATACGATTTACATTTTGATCAGACTCAAAGGGCATGTATGGTATAATCCCAATATTCACAGCCTGCAAAAGAGATCCTCTACCTGGGATAACAATGATTGATTCAGCAAAACATACAGGACAATATCGCAGGGGAATTGCCGCCCTGCTGCTGTTTGTTGTCTGTCTCTGCTTTGCAAACGAAGCCAGGCCGGCCGAGGTGATCGTGGTCGGCGATACACGGCTTAAACCGGTGGTGGAGGTAATTGCCGGTATCCGGAGCAGCGTGAAAAAGGAGATAGAGGTTTATGCCCCGTCCGAGACAAGAGCCGGAAAACTCAGCAAAATAGTCAAGCAGGAAGGGGCACTGACCGTTATTGCACTTGGACAGGAATCCCTTGAAGAAGCCCTGTCGCTGCCGCCAGAAATCACAGTCCTTTACACTCTGGTAATTCTGCCGCCCAAGACCAGCAGGCAGAATACCACCGGAGTATATATGGGAACCCCCATCAGGGAATATCTGAAAGTGATTGACTCCTATCTTCCTGATCTTAAGAAAATCAGCGTGATCGGCAGTCCGGAGGTGCTTGAAGTGCTGGACCACAGCAACCGGAATCATCTGATGACGTACCGGGCCCGAAACGCTTTTGATTTTGTCTCTATCGTAAAGAAACTTAAAAAACCCGATGCCCTGCTGCTGCTACCGGATATCAGCCTGCTTACCAAAACAGCGCTTGAAGAGAGCTATCTCTTTTCCTTCCGGAAAAAAGTGCCGCTTCTGGGTATCTCGAAAAAACACGTCCGCCAGGGAGCGCTCTTCGCTCTTGAGTTTGATCCGGAAAAGGTGGGCCGCCGTTTGGGCTCAATGGCAGCAGCCTCACTGGAAGGGAAGGTATTTGCCCAGGGACAGGCGCTTCCCTCACAGAATTTCAGTTTATATATCAACAGGGAGACCGCGAAAAAAATGGGAATCAGTATCCCCGAAGAAATGATTAAAATCGCGGCAGGCGTTTTCCCATAATGAGTAAAAAAGATCAGGCCGAAATTTCGATTTGTGAA
>JAFDCR010000269.1 GCA_019312685.1 Deltaproteobacteria bacterium
GTCAACGGTCAACGGTCAACGGTCAACGGTCAACGGTCAACGGTCAACGGTCAACGGTCAACGGTCAACGGTCAACGGTCAACGGTCAACGGTCAACGGTCAACGGTCAACGGTCAACGGTCAAAAAGAATTTATTACAAAATAACTACTGTCAATAATAAATATACTTTTTCCCTTGTTTTTTGCTGAAAGCTATTAGCTGTCAGCTTTCTGTTACTTTTATTATCGCCGCCTCAGTTGCCGCAAAAAGTATGTCCAGCTCTTCCAGGGAAACAGCCAGCGGCGGCATGAGCACTATGACGTCACCCAGCGGCCTGAGCATCACTCCGTTCTTTCTGGCTTCCAGGATAACCTGATAGCCGAGCCGCTCTTCAAAGGGATAGGGGGCCTTTGATTCTTTGTCCCTGACAAGCTCCACACCCCCCATGAGCCCCCTGTAGCGGACTGAACCAACATGGTCAAGCTTTGCAAGGTGCCGCATGCCTGCACTGTACTTCTCCGCCTTTGGACCGAATACGGTTTCATCCAGGGTTTTCTCTTCAGCAAACACCTCCAGTGAGGCGAGGGCAGCGGCACATGCCAGGGGGTTGCCGGTATAGGTATGGCCATGAAAGAAAGTCTTCAGTTCTTTATAATCACCCAAAAAGGCGGCAAAGATTTCCTCTGAAGCAAGGGTGGCAGCCAAAGGCAGATAGCCTCCGGTTATGCCTTTACCCAGACAGAGCAGATCGGGTGAGACATCCTCCCATTCCGAGGCAAACATCCTGCCTGTGCGGCCGAACCCCACAGCAACCTCGTCGACTATGAACAGCATATTATGTTTGCGGGTAAGATCTCTTAAGTGCTTCAGGTAACCGGACGGATGAACAATCATACCGGCCGCACCCTGGATGAGCGGTTCGACAATGAAACCGCAGGCCTCATCGGCATGCGCCCTGATAAGTTCTTCGCAGACCGCAAAGTATCGTTTTATCACATCCTTCTCATCATCTGATTCAAACGGATGGCGATAGGTATGCGGCGTCGGCACTTTTATCGTTTCGAAAAGCAGTCTGCCAAATCTTTCATGAAAAAGATCCATGCCTCCCAATGAGACCGCGCCGATGGTATCACCATGATACGCCTCTGAAAGTTTTAGGAATTTGTGACGCCGGGTCTCCCCTTGAAGCTGCCAGTACTGGTAGGCCATTTTCAGGGCAATCTCAACTGACGTGGCCCCTGAGTCCGAATAAAAGACCCGGCTCAATCCGGCAGGTGCAAGCTGGACGAGCTGCCGGGCCAGTTCAATTCCTCCCGGATGGGACAAACCCAGCATCGTTGAATGAGCAACCCTGTTGATCTGCTCCTGCAGAGCTTTGTCGATCACGGGGTGACGGTGCCCGTGGACATTGGCCCAGAGAGACGATACCCCGTCAAGATAACGCTTCCCCTGGACATCCTCCAGCCAGCATCCTTGTGCTGCAGTAATTGTCAAGGGGGAATGATCCGTAAACTCCTGCATCTGGGTGAAAGGATACCACACCGGATCCCTCGAAACTTCTTTATTGTATATCAAAATTTTTTCCTCAGTTTATTTATTGATCTTACTGGTCATAATACACAGCCATTCTGCTTGACGCATGAAATTTGGTATGATAATAATTTTGGACTATTGCTGCAATCTTAGTGGGCCGTTAGCTCAATTGGTAGAGCAACTGACTCTTAATCAGTAGGTTCGGGGTTCGAGACCCTGACGGCCCACCACTTTATACAGATTTAAATTTATGGATGAAAGACGAAATTTCCAACGGATTCCCTTTGAAACTGAAGTTGAAATTAACTGCAAAAAAGAAAAATATCACGGGGAACTTCTGGATATCTCCCTTCAGGGAGCCCTGGTCTGTGGAAAAGAAATCATCCCTCTGGAAAAGGGGGATAAATGCGAACTTACCGTCTACCTCTTAGGATCCGAGATAACATTGCTTTTCAATGTTGAAATCGTCCATAAGGAAAAGGACAGATTCGGCTTTAAATTCACCGGTGAAGATACTGAAACCATGACTCATCTCCGGCGTCTTCTGGAGTTGAATATAGGCTCATCCGAGGCCATTGATAAGGAAATATCTTTCTGGCTGGAAAACATATAATTGTGTTTGTACTTGAGAATTCCCTAATCCTGTTTTATGCTCTGCTGGGATTGAAATCTGGCTCATAATCGACAAATTGGAATGTAATATAATGGAACCGCAAAAGGCATTTGTCAAAGAAGACGGCACCACTGTTATTAAATGCCCCTTTTGCAAACATGCCCGGACGGTATCTGTCGAAAAGTTTAAAGACAAGAAAAAAATCCTCAAGATCAGGTGCTCCTGCAAGGAGTCTTATCTTGTCAATCTCGAACTCAGAAAAATGTACCGCAAGAGTACAAACCTGAAAGGCAGTTATATGAACACCTCCCTTGATAACGAAGTCGGCATGATGATCGTGAAGGATGTATCCATGGGGGGCGTAGGATTTGAGGTAATCGGGAAAAACCGCATTAAAGAGGATCATGAACTAACCGTAACTTTCACCCTTGACGACACACACTCCTCGGTTATTAAGAAACAGGTAGTTGTCAGAATAGTGAACAATAAATTTGTGGGTTGCGAATTCACCCATGCCTTTGAGTATAACAAGGCCCTGGGATTCTACCTGCTTCCCTGAAAAATCAACTTACAACTCCCCCTTGCAACAATAACTTCTTTTTCAAAAACTCTTGTTATAATTCGCCTGCCTCCACAGAAAAGCCCCGTTTTTTTTGTTTGACAGAACCGTTGAGGCAATTTAGCTATACATGATCGAAACCTTTCACCCTTCCGGGTCCCAGACCAGCCACTTGGAGAAACTATGAAAATTTCATTCCATGGTGCTGCCAGAACCGTGACAGGTTCACAGCATATCATTGAAGTAAACGGGTACCGCATAATGCTTGACTGCGGACTTTTTCAGGGCAAGCGCAAGGAAGCGTTTGAACTCAACCGCAAGGGCCCGTGTGAGGGTTCGACTGTTGACGCCCTTGTACTCTCCCATGCCCATATTGACCATTCAGGCAATATTCCCTCTCTGGTGAAAAACGGTTTTACCGGTGATATATACTGTACCCCCGCCACCCGGGATCTCTGTTCGGTAATGCTTCTGGACAGCGCCTATATCCAGGAAAAGGATGTAATATATGTTAATAAGAAAAGAAAAAAGCAGGGCAAGAACCTTTTTGAACCCCTTTATACAAAAGAGGATGTGGTTAATGCCATGCAGAGCTTCATCGGCATCAGCTATAACCGCAAACGTGAAATTGTTCCGGGTGTCAGTCTTACTCTGGTAGATGCCGGACATATGCTGGGCTCAACCCACATCATTCTAGATATAAATGAAGAGGAAAGCGACCGTGACTTCCGGCTCGTCTTCAGTGGCGATATCGGCAGGGAGGGCATTCCCATCATCCGCGATCCCACCCCTTTGGTTGAAGGAGCGGATATTCTCATAATCGAGAGCACCTACGGCAACCGGCTGCATCCGCCCTATCCCGAGTCTGATAATGCGTTGGAGAGGATAATCAATAAAACTTACAGCAGGGGTGGAGTGCTGCTTATCCCGGCCTTTGCCGTCGGCCGAACCCAGCAGATTGTTTATACCCTGCACAGGCTTTACGACCAGGGATTAATTCCAGACATTCCCATTTACGTTGACAGCCCCCTGGCTACCAATACAACAGATATTTTCCGCATGCACCCGGAATGCTACGATGCTGAAATGCGTAATTTCCTCTTAAACGACCATCATACGAATCCGTTCGGCTTTGAAACCCTGAACTTTACCGAGAACGTGGAGCAGTCCAAAAGCCTCAATACCCTGGACGAACCCGCGGTGATAATTAGCGCCAGCGGCATGATGGAAGGCGGCCGCATCCTGCATCATCTGCGCAACAGGATCAGCGATCCCAGAAACACCATACTGGTCACAGGCTGGCAGGCCCCGAATACCCTGGGGCGTCGCGTGGTGAATAAAGAGAGGACAATAAAAATATTCGGTGAAGATTTCCCTGTCAAAGCGGATGTGGAAGTCATCACAGGATTCAGCGGCCACGCCGACCGCGACGAAATACTGGCCTGGGCCGGAGCCATGCGGAATAAACCGGAACATGTCTTCGTGGTCCACGGTGAGATGGAATCAGCCCAGGCACTTTCAGACAGCCTGCAGGAAGTCCTGGGTTTTCAAAACATTACCATCCCGGATATAAACCAGGTCTTTGAGATTTAGCTGACAGAAGAACCGATAAGTGATCCTATTGGAAGAATAAGAAACAGCAGGTTTGTATAATGAACTAAATTTACTTTCTTTTTTTATCGGCATACATGTCAATAGTTTATCCGCTTAGTTGATCAATAAGCTGCCGACAATTGACAGGTTGCCCGAAAGAAGAAAAAATTTAATTATCGGAGCCGGAAATGAACCGTTTTAAACTGATCAGCATCGCCGTATTAAGCCTGTTGGGCGTCATTATTATTCTACAGAACATGGAACAGGTGGAAACCAGGCTTCTTTTCTTCACCATACTCATGCCCAGGGCCATCCTTCTCATGGGCACCACGATGATAGGTTTTGCCCTCGGTATACTGGTTTCTTTTCTGTTCCAGAGGAAAGAGCACAGGAAAGAGCCAGCGCAATAACAGAGTTTCACCTTATAAGAACTCCCGGCGCTCAACCCGGAATTCATGCGCCAGATTATTTAAATCTATTTCGTGGCTGAATCCAGAGAAGTCTTCTTCAACCGGAAATTCTTCCTGGGTGAAATCCGTACCGCTTTCAAAAGGCTCCTCGTCTGAATTGAGCTCATCGAGCAGGTAGCCAAGTACTTCCTTATAAAAAACATCGTCCCGCCACATGGAAAAATCAGCCGCATATCTTGACCGGCGCATTTCAACGGCCCACGGCTGATCGGTCTTTTCCACAGAATCGTCCAGCACTACAGGTACCAATACTGTTTTCCCGCTCTCGATTTCCTTTTCAATCGCTTGGGTATAGTTATTTTCCGCCCAATCACTGTCTATGGAATCTTCCGAGAGAATCAGGATTATTTTATCATGCATTTTGACAGCGGCATCGGTCACAGCATGTATCCTGTCTCTCTTTTTAAGGTTTTCCGTGGTCAGCCAGCACCTGACGCCGTGATCTTGCAGATCCTCATAAAGCTTCAGGGCAAATTCCCGGTTTTTATCCGAATAACTTATAAAGCAGGAGTAGCACCTCTTGTCCCGGTCCACAAACATTTCAATAAAATCAATGAGATGCTGCGGCACACCGGCATTTTTCAAAAACAGAAAAGGCATTTGGGCTTTGGACTTGTAAATCGTATCAATACCGATGGATGATGGCCCAAGATGCAGAAGCGATTCAAGACCCTTGACATTGCTGAGGTCCACATTGCCGAATATGGTTGCCCCGACTACAGCATCTGTCAGGTCTGCTCCGTCCAGATTTGCCCCGGTGAGATTTGCCCCTACCAGATTTGCGCCATTCAGGGCCGCATTTCTCAAGTCAGCGCCGCTCAGATCAGCGTTGTACAGATTAGCCCGGTAAAGCACGGAGAACCGGATATCAGCCCGGCTCAGATTCGCCTGACTCAGGTCGGCTGAAATCAACCTGGTTCCCCGCAGATTGGTGCCGGCCATATTTGTTCCCTGCAGGTTTGCCTCCTTGAGGTTGGCCCGGCGCAGGTTCGCCTCGCTCAGGTTGGCCAAGTACAGGTCAGCTCCTTCCAGGTTCGCCTCAATCATTTCCGCCAACCGCAGACCTGCATCCGAAAGATCCGCCCGGCGCAGGTTCGCCTTGTTCAGATATGCCATGTGCAGCCCGGCTTCCGATAAAGAGGGCTGGACATGGGAGTTGTTAAACCGCCAGGTATTCCAGTAATCGACACCCCTTTTTATGATGTCCATGTGCATCATATTAGCCATTTTCTCTCCCTCCTTTATTTTTACTCGAATTGTTGCAATGACTTCCTCAAACCCTATTTAAGCAACAGGTATGCCAGAACAAAATATATCGTGAGTTAGCTGCGGTTCAGGAGATAAGATACGGCTGCATATTGGAAATAAAATAGCCGGAAAACAGGGTTGTGAAAATTAATCCTTTA
>JAFDCR010000270.1 GCA_019312685.1 Deltaproteobacteria bacterium
ACAAAGTAAAAGAAATTTCAGGTTTCTTGCCACAATCTAAAGTTTTGTCAGGCAAAACAAGCTCATCTTACTGTGTTCTGACCAATACATAGATCAGCACCACTGCCATAGCCCTTGGAATCCCGCGCAATTATCTTGGTATCCTCTATGCTATAAAAAGGCGGTTTTTCGTATCGCTCAAGTTTTTTTTTCACTTTCTTGGAAGAACCGATCTCTCTAAAGAATTTGGCTGGCTGGACTTCGTTACACGCATCACAACGCTCATAAGGGCGGCAGATTTGTTCAGACGGCAAAAGTGAATGCAGCCCCTTATGGTGGAGGAATATAGAATTGGGGCGGCCTTTTGATGCTGCTTTCTCGTTCACCGGACGTAAACGATAAAATTCAAGCCCGATCCCATTGCCGTTCATAGCCAACGAATAGTTTTCATCCACATATATACCCAGATGACCGGTCTGAATAACGATATCTCCTGCGGCAGGGCGATCCGTAGAAGTAAAAAAGCGACGGATAGTCTCAATCTCATACGGCCTGAATTTACCGCCGCCGTCTTCTCCCCCTTCGATCACTGTATTGTCGTGGAGTAGCCATAGGTCGGTAGTCTTCATGTAGGGCCAGCAAGCACCGGCCATCTGGTAGGCCCTGTGCGCGAACCCTGAACAGTCTAACCCCCAGGATGGATCTACCGTTTTATTGCAACCATTGATGCCCTTGCCGTCGATCACGTAACCGCTGAAAATTCGGAAATCAGGCCCGTTAACTCGATAGAAGTAATTCGCCGGACTGTTGATGAAACGCTGCATTTCGCGATAAACAAGAGGCGAAAGGGTTTGGTTTTCTTGGATTAGACGGACCTGGTGCTTCAGGGTGAGCATCAGCCGTAGCGCCGCACGAAGAACGGGATTGGCATAAGGACCTTCACCTTCTATGAGCATAGGGAGCTTATAACGATCAAGCCACCGGTTGAGCAATTCGACATTCTTAAAATAGATATTCTCGCAATAGCCGCGGACGTGGAAGTAAGTGCCTTTTACATAAAAGACTTTGGTGTCCTTTGCGAGGCGAGGGCTAAAGACATCTTCAACTGTTTCTACAATGAAGTTCTGGACGGTTTTCTTTGAGTCCTCTTGAGATACACTGGACACCTTTCCACTGTCGGTTTGTATGCATGCCGCAAAGGGATACGGATGACTCTCCGGAGTTTCAGCCTTTGATGGTAATGGAGCGTACAGAAATGCGATCAACACGAAAAAAATTTTCATTAACAATCTTATACACCTGTTTCGCTCTTTCATATTGTTTTTAAGATATTCAAATATATTCTTCATTGTCAATAAATGAAGATGATATCTTCTCAATTCTTCAGATATTTCTTACCTGTTTCGCTCTTTTCTGTTCCGTTTTTTGTTTCATTTTTTTATGAGATAAGGTGTGAGCAAATTTAAATAAACGGTAACCATGACAACAATTACCAGGAATGAGCGGGAATCGTTGATTCGTTTCGTTAATCAGCATACTGCCGATGATTACCAGGTAACGATACGACCTGATGATTGACACCCTGCGCTGTGGACAAAACAAAGACCTTTTTAGGGGTGGATGTTAACTTCTCCTCGATTGATCACTTGATAAAGGAAAAATGGGAGGGCATACTTCCAATCAGGAAAGATTACAGCAGACTGCCGTTATAGTTGAATGTGGAGAGCTTCCGTTTAGATCTTCTGCCCGCTGCTTCCCTGGCGATCTCTTCATTTTCTTTTTTTGTCACCTTGCGGCGGCTTAAATCGATAACCGCATATTTCAATCCCATTGTAGCCAATTCCTTGCGTTTCGGCAGAAGTGAAAAAGGATTTTCAGCCAGTGCTACTGTTCCATTCCAGGCCTTGTGCAGGATGATTGCTTCCCCCCTGGGACTCAACAGCGGCTGTCCGTAAATAAAATGTGATGCTGTGGACCTGGCAGTAAAAAGAGGCGGTGTAGCGTAAACCGTCATGCCGAGGTCCACACCTGAAACTGATGCTGATCTGCTGTCCAGTAAATTCTTTAACGATTCCCGGTCAATTTCGATGGAAGCCTGCGCCCTCTGAACATTAAGACCGTTCAGGACATATAGTCCCTGGGAATTGAGGATGTTGAGGGGGTAATCACCTAACAGGTTCAGTCCTTTATTGTCGGCAAAAAACAGCTGCTGCCCGACATGGCCGATCTGCCAGGTCCTGGAATGATTATTAAGAAGCTTTTTCTCCGCATTGCTGAAAAAATCCATCTCATTCTCAAGGAGTATCGGCGGCAGGCACCAGCACAGCTTACGCTGGAATTTCTTCACAACCTTTTGCTGTTGCTGAAAAGCCCTGAAAGTTTTCCGGTTCAATTCAACGAGAATCAGATCCGGCATAACAGGCAAACGGAATTTGAGCAGCTGCAGATCATCAATTTTAATATATATATTGAGCCTGGCGCCAGATCTACCTTTTACTTTTCCGGCCCTGCCGGTCCTTGATTTTTTATTGGTTC
>JAFDCR010000271.1 GCA_019312685.1 Deltaproteobacteria bacterium
GGATATCCGACCAGGAAATCAGCTCGGTTTTTTCGGTGAGAAGCAGATCCAAGGCTCCACCCCCGTCTCCATCCTTAACAGCATTACTTAGAGCGGCAATACCTCTTTTACCCGGAAATCTATAATTGTCGACAAGTTCGACAAACGAGTTCTGCAGCCCTGAAACTCCGGCTTTCAATGGGCGATTTGTGACGGTCTGTTTTCTGTCCGATGATTCCAAAGTTTTATGAATGAATGAATCGGAGAAACAACGCATTGCCTCTGGATGACAGATATCGCCGAAAACAGAGCCCGGTTGGACCGAGGCAAGCTGGTTTCTGTCACCAAGGAGTATGAGCCTGGCAGAATCAGGCACCGCCTGCATGAGTTTGGCCATCAGGGGCAGATCAACCATGGAGGCTTCATCAACTATAATAGCATCTGCGGCAATTTTATTATCAGCATCATGCCTGAAATAGGGAGAATTTGGGATGGGACCGAGCATGCGATGCAGTGTGGCTGCCTTTGGAAGGTCGGTTTTTTCCTGCAATAATCCTGTTGTCGAGATTGCTTCCTGAAGCCGTGAGGCAGCCTTGCCGGTCGGGGCAGCCAGCACAACACGTAATTTATTTTTATACTGATCAAGCAGCAGCGCAAGGAGCCTGGCTACTGTGGTGGTTTTACCCGTGCCGGGGCCGCCGCTGATGACACTGAAAGAGCGAGTGACAGCCGATATGGTAGAAATTTTTTGCCAGTCTGTCTTTCCGCTTTCTTGCGGCTTGAACAGCTTCTGAATATCCCTTTCAAGCCGGGGGTAATCTATGTCTTGAAGAACAGTATCGGCCCGCTTCAGAATAAAATTGAGAATGGTTTCCTCGTATTCCCAGTAACGCCGAAGATAGAGCCTTCCCTTTCTGTCAAGAACGAGGGGGGTATTTCCATGGCCTTCTCCAACAACGCCGCTCTGTAAAAGATGATCAGTCCAGGCGGCTAAAGCCGGGCAGGCATACTGAATCGGAGTTTCTTCATTGGACTTTGCAAAGAGGTTGCTGCCTGCATACTCACCCAGGTCAAGGCAGATATTGCCTTCATTCGTTTTGCTGCTGACAAGGGCTGCGGCCAGGGGCACTGCAGGCGAGTCTGTTGCCGACAGTCGTGCCATGAAGTTGGCAAAATGAATGTCCAAGTTTGAAAAGAGACCGCTGTCTGCAAAAAATGCCTGAAGTGCCAGCGGGTTATGTAGCAGGTTTATATTACTCATGGGATGCTTGCCTGTGATAACATCCGGCTGGTTTCAACCACAATTGATTCCGCAAAATTCTCCATCATGGATACATTCGGCCGGTCATAAAAAATACCGAAGTCAGGCCCCAGTTTTTCCTGGACGCCCCGTAAGAAAATATAAAATATTCCGCCGAAATGGGTTTCATAACGGTATCCGGATAAACGGCTTTTCAGGTACAGATGCAGGGCAAGGGTGTACAGATGGTACTGGAGAAAATAGAAACCAGAATTAATTGCCCTGAGCAACCTGTCTTTGTGGTAATTTTCTATATGAGAACCAAGATAATTGGATTTCCAGTCCAGCAGGTAGAACCTGCCCTGATACTCAAAGACCAGGTCGATATATCCCTTCATAAAACCCCTGGCAGGGGAAAAGGTCAAACGGTCAAGCTGCTGTTCAATGAAAGAAACCGCGTCAACGGAAGCGGTCTGCAGGCTCCCGCTGAAAACAGCCTTTAATTTCTCAGGGGTTATCATTTTAACCGGAAAGTAGAATTCAAGTTCACGTAAACTGTTTTCCGGTGGAATATTGGCAAGGGTCAGGCCGGGAATTTTATCATGCAGAATTACACCGGAGAGATTGGCAAGCATTTCGGCGATAACAGGCTGCCAGACAATATCATATCCGCAGGAGAGCAGTTTATCGCTGATCAATTTATCGACTGTCTGTTTATTGACCGGTCTGAAATCAACGAGTTCCAGGAGTTGGTGCAGCATTGTTCCTGCTCCCGGTCCTCGCGGGAAGGAGAAAATGTCGTATTTGTTTTTTTCCTGTTTTCTGTCCTCAGGCTCTTCTCCCGGCAACGGCAGAACAGGTAAGTCATCCTGTCCCGGGGCATCCTCCCTTACTGTTAGCGGGATTTTCCCGCCAGGAAACTTTTGGCTTGTCATGTGTGAAAAACTGCTGATCTGCCAATCAACCTCGATATCACCTTGAAAAATACGCTGTTTGAGCTGTAATGGTTCCCCAGCCGTTTGCAGGTAGCAGCCATCGGGCATCCCGATTTCAGAGGCAATCCTAATAGTGTTTTCAGATGCGGCTGCCAGTTCATGCAGGTCTTCCAAGAATTCACTGCCTGATAAATTCATAAATCTGTCAGCGGTTTTCTGGATAAGAGTGTCGTCGATATCGTATTTGGTATTGCTGCTTTCGGAATCAGAAGTCACTCCATGTTCCTGGTGCAGGAGGTAGGCAGGCCCCGAGGTTTCAACCCCTTTAATCGGCCCCCAGACAAGATAGCAGCGGTGGATAGCCCTGGTTACGGCAACATAGAGAAGCCGCAGATTTTCAGCCATTTCCTCCCGAACAGCTGTCTGCAAATGAGCGGCCATTTCCGGGGAACCGGCGTCAAAGAGAAGTTCGGTCCTGTTCCCTGTGCTTTTCCGGCGGTGGAATATACATCCTTTTGCAGATTGCAGTCGTGAGCCCTCCCAGGTGAACGGACAGAATACAACAGGGTACTCAAGACCTTTTGCCTTATGGATGGTAACAATTTTTACCCGGTCAGCATCACTTTCCAGGCGCAGTTGATGCTCCATGACTTTAACCGGTTCTCCGGTAAGTCGTTCATGCAGGAACCCAAGCAATCTGGTCATGTTCAGCCCCTGGTCGTCTTCTTCCTGGTGGAGGATCTCCGCCAGGTGGAGGAAATTGGTCAAGATGCGCTCACCGTTTTCCAAGGCAAGCATTCGTGAACGTATCCTGTTTTCAGCCATTATGGTCCAGAACATCCGGATAAAACCAGATCGTTTCCATATTTTGTGGTAGGATTTGAAACGCGACAGCCACTGCTCGATCACTTTGTCGGCTGCTGGTTCGCCCAGGGCGATATCGTTTCTTTGCACGCCGATCAGGCGGGTCAGGAGCGCGGTCTTCATTTTGCGGATGTTGTGCGGTTCAACAATCGCCCCGAGCAGCAGAGCCGTTTCCCGGGCCTCACCGGAAGCAAACAGATCTTCACCGCTATGCAGCACGCTGGGTATCCTGGATTTTGCCAGAACCTGCTGCATTTTTCGGGCCTCATTGTTAGTCCGTACCAGAATGGCAATATCTCCCGGAAGAAGACTCTTCCCGTTAAGGCAGGCCTTGTTTTGTGCTGCAAGGATTAAGAGTCTGGCAACCTCCGAGGCAACCCCAAGTATTATCTTCCGCCGGGCAGCGGTCTTGGTCAGTTTGGGAAAGGAACCAGCACCGCTGCCGGAATCCTCCCTCTTAATGATTCCGCTTCCAAGATGCCATAAAATAAAAGGTTCTTCCCGTTGCCCGTTGATGGTCAGATATTGAGGTTCTGCCTTTTCTGCAGATGAGACAGGCTGAAAGGAAATGTCCTCAAAGACAAACGGACTCCTGCCCCTGTTGAACAGGGTGTTCACCGCTTGAACAAGTTCAGGAGTAGAGCGGTGATTGACGCCAAGGGTGTAGTGTGAAAGGGGCCTTGATGCAGCTGCATCCATATAGGTGAAGATATCGGCTCCCCTGAAACTGTATATCGCCTGCTTGGGATCACCGATGAGAAAAAGAAGGGATTTTGCCTTATGTA
>JAFDCR010000272.1 GCA_019312685.1 Deltaproteobacteria bacterium
GCTGCTTACGGTTTTTATCAGTCTGACCCTCTAGCTCTTTATTCTACTCGACATTCCTAATCTGAAATCCGTTAAGGATTACCAGCCTAAGATGACATCCCTGCTGCTTGACAGGGAGCATAAAGTTGTAAAAAGAGTATTTGAAGAGAACCGGAGGGTGGTCAGTATTGACATGATGCCGGAGTTGCTGCCCAAGGCTTTTGTCGCAGCAGAGGACTCCCGTTTTTACCAACACCCCGGTGTTGATATCTGGTCAATCTTCAGGGCATTTTTTCATAATATCCGGGCCGGGGTCAGAGCCCACGGCGGAAGCACAATTACCCAGCAGGTCACAAGGTCGCTTCTTCTTTCACGAAAAAAAGTCTATTCCCGGAAGATAAAAGAGGCAATTCTTGCATACCGGATCGATTCGGTAATGAGCAAGGATGATATTCTTTATATCTACCTGAACCAGATATACCTGGGAGAGGGGGCCTTTGGCGTGGAAGCTGCGGCATGGACCTACTTCGACAGGGGGGTCAAAGATATAACTATCGGGCAAATGGCTCTGCTGGCTGGCCTGCCCCAGGCTCCCAGCCGATATTCACCGTTTAAAAATATGGAGCTGGCCAAGAAACGCCAGGCCTATGTCCTCAATCGAATGGCGGAAGAGGGGTATATAACAGCCGGAGTCGCCCGCAAGGCATATGAAGAACCTCTGTTCCTGAACCGGAAACATGGTGAACCCGATGCAGGGGAATATTATTCTCAGTATGTCACAAACTATGTCGGAAAGAAATATGGCCGGGAAATGTTAAACATCGGGGGGCTTACTGTTTATACCAGCATGGACAAAACCATACAGCAGAAGGCGGAGGATGCCATCCGGAGAGGCCTTTCTGCTTTTGTCGCAAACAACAAAAAAGGTCAAACACCTCAGGCGGCAATTATTGTAATGGAAACAGGGTCAGGCAAGGTCAGCGCGGTTGTCGGAGGAGAGGATTTCAGCCTCAGCCAGTTTAACAGGGCAATTCAGGCCAGAAGACAACCAGGATCGGCTTTCAAGCCGGTTGTTTATGCTGCGGCGCTTGAAAAAGGCTTCACCCCGGAATCGGTTCTGCAGGATGAGCCTCTGAATCTGGGAGGAACGGGTCGGGGGAAATCATGGCAGCCCAGAAACTTTGACAACCGTTACCACGGTCCCACCTCATTGAGAACAGGCCTTATCCATTCACGGAATGTTGTAGCCATAAAACTGCTGCAGGAGATCGGTATTGACAGGGCAGTCAGCATGGCGCGGGATCTAGGCATCCAATCAAAGATAGAGAAGGATCTTACCCTGGCTCTCGGGTCGTCCGAGGTATCGCTTCTTGAAATGACCGGGGCATACAGTCCGTTTGCCAATAATGGTCGTTATACTCCGCCGATATTAATTGAGCGGATAGTTGACCGTGACGGGAATGTCCTGGAGGAGAATCGGCCCCGGAAACTGCGTGCCATGTCTGAAAGGACTGCAAAGCAGATGGATCTGATGCTGCAGGATGTTATAACACAGGGAACCGGTGGAAATGCCCGGGGACTTAAAGTGACAGCCGGGGGCAACACCGGCACAACGGACCGTTATATGGATGCCTGGTTCATAGGGTATACCAGGAATTTCCTTGCCGGAGTCTGGGTCGGGCATGACAGAAAGATTTCTCTTGGGGAGGGTGCTTCAGGTGGACGTGTTGCCGCCCCAATCTGGCTTGATTTCATGCAGCAGGTTGAGGCAGGGGAGAATTAGTTTTCGCATGCAGCTTTGGCATCAGCGACTTCCGGGAAGCCTCCTTTGCCATATTAAAGTATTGCCAGTACCCCAAAATCAACGAGCAATTAGAGAGAAAATTCAAGTTTGAAACTTAATATATCCACAGGAGATCTTAACTTATTAAGAATTATTCAAGACTTACGAATAATTAACAGGAATTTACAATCGGTCATTAAAACATACAGTATGTATTGTTAAGTTTTTGGAAGGGGTGCGAAATTAAACACTCGTTGCAGTTATCTTCACTTTCTAACAGAATCTTTCCTTGTCATTAATCTTGAAACGATAAAATTAATTAAGAAAATATTAATATATACTGGGAGCATCATAAAAAACAATTGCACCAGATTTAATGCCCCTGAGGCTGGACTATTTAACCCAGCAATATCAAAAGGAAGTTTCATATAAATAAGAATCCAAGGCAAACCGGCAACAAAAGGGAATATTAAAATCAATCCTGCTTCATTTTCAATCTGTCCCAATACAGTTAAAAAAGCAAATGGTAATGTAATAAGAATGGAGAGAAGAAAAGATAATTTTAGCCAATCTTCAAATATGTCTTTAAGTGCCATTCTAAAGATATATTTAACAATTAAATATCCTGCCCCAATAACAGTTATGAAAGTAAGAATGTAAACTACTGCAGCATCCATCGATTCAGTTAAACATCCTTGCCATATTTTGAGTTAATTTTACGCCTTATCCGTTTAACAATACCGATAGTATGTTGCAGTATTGTTAAACTTTTCAGAAATTATAAATGGATAACGTATTAATCAGCGGTGGCGCTTATGTGCTTGCCGCGTTGAGCGCCGCA